>CAQBGY010001173.1 GCA_948759685.1 uncultured Eubacterium sp. | reverse complement strand
ATAAGCTGTCCCCTGATGAACAGAAAACATTCAAAAAGGTTTTGTCAAAATCGCCCGCTATCAAAAACAGTCCGGTCAACTTCCGACGCAAGAGAAAATGAAAACAGCCGTTGTGCGAATGGATTTTCCTACAACGGCTGTTAATCTGGGGGATAATATTCACTTTTTATTCTTCTGCTATTGGAGTTGTGAGGTGCATCCTCTGAGAAATGCAAGTTGCAATTCGATATTACCACGGAAAAACAAAGTAAACTATTAAGGAACTAATTACTGAAGCCACAATAAATATCTTCTTGCTTTTTGCTCTTTTATAAAAAAGTAGGAAAAAAACAATCACGCCTACAACATCCATTAGCAGTTGAAACAGAAATGTATGATGCTCCAAAAAATAAATAAAAATTGCGGTTGCTTCGGCGGCTAAAGCACCTATCGGAAGAGAATATAATATGGAATTAAAAATATATTCTCTGTTCCAGTAGTATAAGATGTAGGCTGCTATTGCACAAGGAATTGAAAGAAGCGTAAACAGAACGAATAGCGAAAAACGAAAACCACCGGAAAATAGGGGTACAAACATTCCTAAAATTGCCTGTAATCCATAAAAACTCAAGGTCATTCCAAACATATACAAAAACGAACTAATTCCTGCACAAATATTAGACGTGCTTAGTAGAACAATGGTAGTATTAGTGATTATCCAAAAACCCAGTAATGTTTGGATTGACGAAAAACTCCATAATGTATCTGCGGGGAAATAATCCGCTAATCTGCAAATACACCCGACCAAAATTCCAACAAAAAAGATTTTTATATAAGATTTCGTACTATGTGTTAAAACTTTACTCATAAGCATTTCCTCCCAAGATTCAATTTGTTTTATTCCACATTTTAATTTTCTTCATCCTGCGTCAACTCAATCACATCTAAAATGCCACAATTTAGGGCTTCGCAGATACGCAGCAGTGTTTTCATACTGATATGCTCGCCCTTGCCCATGTTGGCAATCATGTTGGTTGTCAGACCGGCGGCAA
>CAQBGY010001172.1 GCA_948759685.1 uncultured Eubacterium sp. | reverse complement strand
TATAGCCGTAAAGGTGTTATCTTCCTGGCTGCTGCTATCGGCCAGGACAAGGATGCAATCTGTGAAATCTATGGTCAGGAGCGTTTTATCGACATCAGCGACCTCAAACAGTTACCGATGCGTCTGGTTCAGATCATCGCACGATATTTATAATGGGAAGGAGGCCCGCAAATGGATTGTAAGAAAGTAGGAAAGCTCATCCTCCAGCTTCGTACAGAAAAAGGGCTGACACAAAAGCAGGTGGCAGACCAGTTGAATATCAGCAATAAGACGATTTCAAAGTGGGAGTGCGGCCTGGGATGTCCTGACGTTTCTCTTTGGGAAGAACTGGCGAATGTGCTGGGGGCGGACATCCTCAAATTGCTCCAGGGGGAGTTGAACCCTAACCGGCCCGATGTGGGAAAAATGGATCGGATACAATTTTATGTGTGTTCTACCTGCGGCAACATCCTCACCAGCACGGGAGCCGCTTCGATTGCCTGTTGTGGACGGCAGTTGCAGCCGCTGATCCCGGCTGCATCCGCCCCCAAACACGCACCTCGCGTTGAGGAAGTCGAGGACGAATATTATGCTACAATGGAGCATGAAATGCGGAGGGAACACTACCTTCTCTTTGCGGCTTGTGTAAACGATGACCGTATCTGGCTTAACAGGCTATACCCTGAACAAAGTCCCAATTTCCGATTTCCTAATATGCGGAGCGGTGCAAGCCTTTATCTATACTGTACCCAGCATGGGCTAATGCGGTATGAGGTTGATGCTCTACTGAACAAATGCAGGCTGCCGCAACGGAAAGGCAGGGATTTTTATGAGCGGTGAGTGCTTTGAATGGATTTTGTGCCCTGTTTGCGGGAGTAAAACCCGAACCAGGGTAACAAAAGATACAGAACTTCGCAACTTTCCGCTTTTCTGTCCCAAGTGTAAAAGCGAGAGACTAATCAATGCGAGCAAATTGAATATCACCATTGTCAAAGAGCCAGTCGCATAGGAGACCCCATAAAATTCCGTGTAAACGACAAACAGTGACAGAATAAAAAAGTTCG
>CAQBGY010001171.1 GCA_948759685.1 uncultured Eubacterium sp. | reverse complement strand
TTCCTTTAGGAAGTTTTGCTCCCCTGCCAGACTTCTCCGTATCATCTACTGTTTTAAGAAAATCTGTCAGAATCGTGTTTTTCACAATGTTCTTTACCATTTTACTGCTGTTGAAGGACAATCCCGCAGACACTTCTGCCGATGCTCCTGCGTCCCAGCCCAGCAAGGCTTTGAAAACACCACTAATCCCTACCTTGCCGTTAGCCTGCGCAGATTGTCCTTCTTGTGCTTCTCTTGAATTGAGTAGTTCAGTGGTTTTTTCCAACTCTCCACCCGCTACTATCTGAACATAATCAGTAACGGACTCCTCGTCAAAATACACTATTTTACAAATTTTCTCCATATGTACCTCTCGATGCTATTTCGTTTTTCTCTTTATGCCGAGATGTTCTTATAATACTGCTTTCACCATTTCCCCCGCCCATTCCTCCGCCGGGTCGTTTGTCCCCAGCTCCCCACGGAACGCACGGGCTAAAATCGCCTTTTTCATGGTGTCGATCTGGATGAGAACCGCTTCGGCTGCTTCTTTTGCTTGTTGCCCTTTAGCAAGCAGATTATTGAGAACAGCAATTATTGCTGACTGCTCATAAATTGTTGGAACATTTATTGTGATAGAGCCTAATTCCTGCGAATTTATATTATGAATACCAGCAGAAGACTTTGCTTTTTTGAACATTTGAGTTCTTGCATCAGTAGAATTCAGATAGAGTGCCAGATAATCAGGTAAAATCCACTCAGATGGTTTTATACGAATCAAGAACGACGCATAGGCAAATTTTCTGCTTAATGCTGGAACAATCGCACATTTGCCAACCAAATCGCGACTGCCGTTTGAACGGATTATAAGAAGATCATTTTCATGGACTTGATTTGCCTCATCTACATCATTATGCGCAAGATACTTCATATCTTCAAAACTAAGGGTTCCAGTACCAACATTAGGGATTCTCAAAACAGGCATTCCGGTGTTATTATAAGTGCTTTTCTCAGATGTACCATATTTGAATCCACTGACTATTTCAGAAAGAGTTGTATTTTTCCAGCCATCCAGCCCCTCCCCATGCTCTTTTCTCCACTGTTCCGTCAGATCCCCCGTAAACGCCTTATGCAGAATGGCGGAC
>CAQBGY010001170.1 GCA_948759685.1 uncultured Eubacterium sp. | reverse complement strand
GAGAAATCGCAAGTCTGAATTCACGTCGAATTTGCTGTTGAGTGAGGTGCCTATCATAGGATTATCTGTAAGTTGAGAAACGGCATGAAGGATTCTTTCAACTAATGTTTGCGCGGCCTTCTTGTTCTTTAGAACATTTGCGATATAGTCATACTTTTGCTGGATATCAAGTAAAGCAGCTCTTTTGTATCTTATCTTCATTTTTCTACTCCGAGCATTTGATATACCTCATCCTCAGAGTAAGAAACAGAATCGGAGATTCCTTCATTCAGCTCCTTCATCAGTCGGGTCAAAGCCTTGGCCTTAATCAGCTCCGCATTGCCTTCGGTGACTTGGAAGGGAAACCCACCAGCGTTCAGAGATTGCTGGAAAAATACATTGACTGCATCGGTCAGAGTAAGGCCGTTTTTGGCATAAACGGCCTCCAGATTTTGACGGACCTCCGGGTTAATCCTCATTCGGAACATATCTGTTTTTGCAGAAGAAACGACATCCATTTCTAATGCCCCCTTTGTACAGCGATTATATCATAACTCATCTCACAAGTCAACAACTGTGGCAACAATGTGGCTACAATATGTGATGAAGGCCGGAAAAACCAAGTAAAGGACTACATCTTGTTTTTCCATTAAATAGAGCGGCTCTTTTAATACAGAGCCGCTCCTATTATTTGCAAATTTAGCTTGGATTACGCTTCATCCCTTGACTGCGCCAGAGGTCAGGCCCTGGATAAGGTACCGCTGTAAGAACACAAATATAATGGTGACAGGGATGGCCGCTACAACAGAGGCTGCCATCATATAGCCCCAATTGGTGGATGCCTCACCCAGGAAGGTCATCACAAGGCTGGAGGCCAATGTACGTTGGGCAGTGTCCGTAACAAGAGGCATAGAATAGAGCAAGTCATTTCGGCTTCAGACGAATCCATAGATTGCAATGGAAATCATTCCGGGGACTGCCATAGGAAAAACAACTTGGGTCATAATACGCCAGTGGCCGGCACCATCGATTTTCGCACTCTCAATGAGGGCATCCGGGATTTGGTCGAAGTATCTTTGGTGTTTATTGGCGCAGTTGTGAGGTAATGGATTTGATTTTGCTGTCCCCCATGCGCTGAGAGA
>CAQBGY010001169.1 GCA_948759685.1 uncultured Eubacterium sp. | reverse complement strand
CGCCACGACGGTGGATGTCAACGGCGTGAGAACCCGTGACCGCAATAAACTTGTCTGCATCATACTCTTTCAGTCGGAAACACTGACCAGAGTCTGCGATTTGCCGCAGGTTCAGTTCCCCCTGAGAATCATAAACGACGAATTTCCCTTCCATTTATCAACGCACCCCGCTTTCTTTATCGTATCGTTTCACTCGAACTTTTAGACCGTGTGCCTTTGCGGTCTCAATCATGTGCCGCGTCCCCAAACTCATTCCATCCCAAAATGCGACTAAGGCATCAGCGTTTTTGGCCATCTCCGTATTGCGAAGGTATCCAGCGGCCTTGCCATACCTGTCCCAATCTGCAGGAAAATACTGCACGGCATAACCCTGCTCCTTGGCATACTGCTCTCCAAGCGTATCGGCTCCTCGTGCTTTGCCGCAGACTACCGTGATGTCGTCCTTGATATTGGACAGAAGATGGTTCATGGTTTTAACAAGCAGGTCGTAGTCCTTGAAGTCTCGACCGCCAGCGATGATTACACGGAACATGGCCTGCCTCCTTGAATCGTTATACGGGCAAGGATTTGCACCCTACATGGATGTCCACTCCCTTGTACCAAATCAGCCCCTGCTCTGTCGGCTATTTCACCGTGGTTAAGAGCCGTCGGAATCGAACCGATAGGCCATCCTATCTGACATTAGCGTCTACCTATTCCGCCACCGCATAACTTATTATATTGCTTCCTGTTTCGACAGAAACTGGTAGTTTACTCTTGCCGCCCACTCCGCACGCCGAAAACATACGACTGCTCGACCTTTCTCATCCCGTATGAACACACACGGAGTTTTGCGAGTGGAGTCTTGCGGCGAGGTGTATATCAGAACATCACCGAACTTATATTGCATTTTCATCACCAAAGCGTAGCTTCATAATCCGCTATTCGTTCCCCTTGAAAGAAAATTTGGTTGGAGATTCTCGGTCTGCTCGGTCGGTGCATAACTAATTTCAGCCAATTCCTGATTGAATGGGTCGTAGAGATATGGGAGCCCATTCGGGGCGTAGTAGGCAGACATATACCCATACCCCTGATACCCAGAGCACTCATTGAACACGAAATACACAACCTTGGTCTGGCTATCGTAGTACAAGTCGT
>CAQBGY010001168.1:913-1148 GCA_948759685.1 uncultured Eubacterium sp. | reverse complement strand
TACACTCTTTCCCTACACGACGCTCTTCCGATCTGAAATCCATGTCGCTGATTCCCACCCATGGATGGGTGGGCTGCAGGCTGGCGAGTGTCTGACGGTACTGCTGCAAGGATTCCTTGTCTATGTCCCGCTCGAACTCAAAGCCCACGAGAATACGCCCGTCCTGCGGATGACGGTCGTGATCGGCGTCCGCGAACATACGCCTTACCTCCGCATCGTTACAAAGATAATCCCC
>CAQBGY010001168.1:0-903 GCA_948759685.1 uncultured Eubacterium sp. | reverse complement strand
CGTCGGTAAGTATTCCCGAATGGGTTGGTGGTGATGTAAACGGGGCGAAGCTCGTAGCTCGCGCGGGGGATGTCGCATATCAGGATGTACGACTCCTCGATTTGCTCGATTCTTACATCCGATTCACGGGGCAGGCAAACGCTTACTTTACCTCTGTTATGGGCACAGTCCCAAAAATTCTTCTTGTAGCGGATAATGGTCTCTTCCGTCAGTCCGTCAAAGAAGAAACGGTTGTTCTTCTCCACCACACCAAGCACGATCGTGCCGCCGTCGGTGTTGGCGAAAGCCGAGTAGCTTTCCCAGAAACTGCCGGGAAATCCACCGCGTGCCGATTTGAACTCCACTTCCGAAGTCTCGCCACGGCTTATCAGGGCACGAAGTCTGCCCTCTATATCTGTTGTATGTTCTGTCATGATGAATATAGATTTTAAGGACGCAGCAGTTCTCTGCGGCTCACATTGAGTAATTCCGCTATACGGGAGATGGTGTGCAGGTCTGGCTGGCAGGTATTCGTACACCATTTCGATACCGTGGTCTGATTTACACCCAGTTGCTCGGCAAGCCACAGGTTTGTCTTTCCGGCTTCCGCCAATACGGCTTTTATTCTGTTTATTTCCTTAGTCATTTATAATAAATCTGTTTTGATTGCAAATATAGTGCTTTTGGGCGATAAAACCGCTGGAGATGATGACATTTATTCATATATCGGGTTCACGTTGCTCATTCTTATGTCCGAAAAACCGCCTGCAATAACATCATGATTATTGCAGGCGGTTCTCGCTTTTCCCTTGCCTTTCTATGCAGAGAAATGCCAGGATAAAAAACTTGTACGCAGCGTACAAGAAATTTATTTACTAGGGTGTTCAGTTTGATGTTCCAAAAAAAACGTCATTCAAAACACCT
>CAQBGY010001167.1:938-1179 GCA_948759685.1 uncultured Eubacterium sp. | reverse complement strand
ATTTGAAGCCATTCTTGGCGGAATTTTGTTGAGAATTACTGTATATTTTTATACAATTCTCTCTGCGATTACTTGGATATCCGTCCGCTTTTCTCCCAAGCTAAGATACTTTACTTTTGCCGGAAGAGCACAATCCAACGTATCCCCAAAAGCCAACTCATCTAAATGAGTTACCGCCAATACATTCTTCATGTTGCTAAAATCGTTAGCTAAGTATGCGGCATCCCTGAGCAATGAGGCT
>CAQBGY010001167.1:0-928 GCA_948759685.1 uncultured Eubacterium sp. | reverse complement strand
AAAACGGCCATATCGGAGTTCGCCTTGAAACTCATTCTTTCGGTTTGTCTGATCCGCCACTTCAATACCCAAATCGCTTTTATCACACTCGCTGGGGAATGGCCCATTGCCGTGTCGTGTAAAGTACGAACGAGTCACATAGCAAACCTCAATATCCGCATCTGAATAATGAGAGGCCAGCAGGATGTTCTTGGGATTATCGGAACCCGTTTTTGAAGTAGTCAAATATGGGGCGAAAGGCTTGTTATCCATATCCAAAAGAAGCCCCTGTGCCCCTTCAAAAACCAAATGGTCATAGATGTTCAAGACGCTATCGTCAGCCATTCTGCAATAGCTAAGCATCTCGTGAAGCTGGTCAATCCACCTATATAAAAGCACATCACTATGGATACGCTCATAATCTTCCATAGATAGATTTGTTACCCCGTGTTCCTTCAATCTTGCTGGCACATACCGCTTGCGAATATCCATCAAAATGAGATCCAGCGGAGTAGATAAAATTTTCTTGGCCGAAAGTAAATTGCGCTGCGGATATCCAAACATCAGAGAGTGGTATCGCACTACTGTTTCATTGATACCTAATCCACAGCTCCCATGCCGATTATCACCAAGAGAATTCTCAGCGATTTGATTGACAAGCATATCATAAGGTGTCGTAATTCGGCAGTTGGGATGAATGTATACACGGGGAGTCAAGTTAAACTGCTTTTTTAAGGCTTCCAGTTCTTTGCAAAAGAGAATTGGGTTGAGGATGAAGTCTTCAGAAAGATAGGTAGCGACATGGGGATTGAAACTTCCCGCCCCAAAATGACTGAACACATGCCGTTTGCCATCTGGTGTAACTACGGTGTGGCCCGCCTGTGCGCCGCCATTGTGCCGAATATTCAGCACACTTCCGTTTGCAGAAAGTTCATTACAGAAATAGTCG
>CAQBGY010001166.1 GCA_948759685.1 uncultured Eubacterium sp. | reverse complement strand
CATAGCGGGCTATGTCAAGATTTTCTGATGACGCAGATGGACATTTAGACAAGTATTTGTCATGAGTAATTTCATCACAGTTCCTTAGCAGGTTATCATTTTTTGTATGGTCTTAATGAGCGTTTAAGATTTTATGATGATTTATATGGCGAATTGATTAAGCAAGGAAAGATTAAAACAACAGAAAGTACAGCATTGATGGAAGCTGGGGCAACATCAGAATTAATTGCAGACTTTGCATATCAGATTACATTGGAAGCTTATTGTGATGTGTTACACCAGCTCAGTGATTTTGAGGCAGAGTATGGAATGGAGGATCTACCAACATGGAAGTTGAAGGAAAGAACTGCTGATGGAAAAGAAACGGGACGCCGTTTGGTGGGATTACATGAGTTGATACCTTATTAAGGCATGTTATATTTCATAATGAATAGATGAGAAATCTCAAAGCTAGATAGGATTTATTATATTGTATTTATAAGTATTTCATGATAAAACTGTCTTGTCACACTTCCATTATGTTCAGTACATTTTATCTTACGGTTCATAAGATAGTACCCAATTTGTATAGTAATTCGCCCAAAGGAATATGCCAGAGCAGGAGAAAATGGAAAAGGTTTACAATACACTTATGACACCCAAGGAAATATTCTTACAGTCGTTCGTGCAGATGGAATTATACAGGAGAGCAATACTTATGATATAGAAGGAAAATTTATTCATACACAGGACGCTACAGGCAATGGTATTGATATGGCGTATGATTTGGGAGGCAGTCGGACCAAAATCGCTACAAGGGGAAAAGCAAGTCAGAGATATCTCTATGATGCATTTGGAAATATTACAGGTATTACAGATGGAGAAGGAAACCACAGGACAGGCTGTGCAGGAAAATTGACCGCAATGGGACTAAGACAACATATGTTTATAACATCTATGGAAATCTTACAGAACGCAGAGCACGAAAAACCGATGGAACAGAACTTTCAGAGTGTTATGAATACACCCCAGAAGGTTTCCTAAAGTCTGCCATCTCACAGGGAATGTACTACAGTTATACTTAGGAACTGTAGAAAAATAACTGACGCATCTTGACTTGGCTATTTCTCCGATTATGCATGCCAAAAAGCCTCGCCGTAGCCCGCTACGCCTACGTTTTTTGTCATGCATCCTCGAAGA
>CAQBGY010001165.1 GCA_948759685.1 uncultured Eubacterium sp. | reverse complement strand
AACATGGTAATATTTGCAATCTGCATTCCCCTTGTAGTTTTGATTATACTAGGCGTTATTTATGGTAATAAGCCTGCTTCCCCAGGTGCGGCGTACACGTTTCTGGAACAGTCTTTTGGTGCTTTGACAACGATTGCGGTTTGTGCAGGCGGCGTTATGGGACTTCCCCTTGTAGTATCTGATTACCGAAACCACCTGCCTAAATTCAGATGGGAGCTTAATTAAGATATTATGGATAGAATTATAAAGCGTGGTGACATCTGCTGCGCAGACCTTAATCCCGTTATCGGCTCAGAACAGGGCGGAACAAGACCCGTACTTATCATTTCCAATGATATAGGAAACACCGACAGTTATTATTGCCGCTATCACGGGTAAGACACATACAAAGGCAAAATTGCCGACACATACCGAAGTAAAGTTTTTGAGGGGCTTGACAGAGATTCCATAGTTTTGCTTGAGCAAATTCGTACAGCAGATAAGAAAAGATTAAAACAGTATATGGGCATAATGCCTGCTGAAGCGATGGCAAGAGTTGATAAGGCTCTTGCCATTAGTATTGGGACTCCCCAGAGGAATCCGTCATAATAATTATTGAAAGGAAATGCGTATGGAGGAACAAACACAGGTTGAAATAAAAGCTAAATTTTGTCTTACCATTGATGAAGCATCCGCTTACTTCAATATTGGAGAAAAGAAGTTGAGCAGAATTGTTACAGATAATATTGATACAGGATTTATCATTCAGAATGGAGTGAAGTTTTTAATCAAGAGGAAACAGTTTGAAACATTTTTAGAGAATTTAACAGCTATTTGAATGAGGTTGAATAAGAACAGATATGCAGGCAGCTTTTGTAGATAGGTATTTGTGATGTCCTATGCTAAATGCTGCTTTCATTTTTTAAGATGGAAAAAGGGCTTCGTCTATGATATACTACAATATATCGTGACGGGGCTCTTTTTGTACGAAAGGAGCATTTGACATGAGCGGAAAAAGACGTGACAGTAAAAACCGTATTCTCCGCAACGGAGAGAGCCAACGTCAAGACGGACGGTATGCGTTCAAATACATTGTTGCCACAGGCAAGCAGCAATTTGTTTACAGTTGGAAACTGGAAAAGACGGACAAGACGCCACACACGACAAACGCATGAATGTTTCTGCCATTCAAATTTTTCCAACTGTAATTTTTT
>CAQBGY010001164.1:514-1194 GCA_948759685.1 uncultured Eubacterium sp. | reverse complement strand
TCCTCCACTTCCTCGGCAAGCCGCATTGCGTCAATCATATATAACGCATACAAAGCATACGCATAATGATAGCCTGCAAAGCCGTCTGCCGGAATGATGCCGTGCTTAGCCAAAAATCCATCCCGTTTTCTCATGCGGCGCCTTTCCCGTTTCCGCCGCTGTCCGAAAAACGTATGAACTCCAACTGTTTGGTCCCCCTATAAACCTTTTCTACACCTAAAAAAGTGATTTCGTTCAGTTTCCCGCCAATCTTAAAACGGTCCCCAAACTTTTTCTGCAGCATTTCCCACTGGCGGATCCATATGACCATCTCCAGAGTCTGCCCGTCATAGGATACCCTCGCCTTAGCGCCGCCCTGCGGAAGTGCCCTGAATGGCTCTAAAAAAGTGACCTTCATCAGCTTTTCCGCATTGGTCTGAGGTTTTCCACGATTCACATGGTCTGCATTTTTCTTCTTTGCAATCCCAAACCGCTTTGCACAGCGCTTAAATACATCCTGTACTGCAGAATCAAGCGCATTTGCCACAGAAGTCGGTCTTTTAGAATCCTTTGGGTAGATCACATCCGAAGCGCCACAGGTACTGCGCACGATCGGAACCCTGTCATCATCATACAAAACCAGCCTGCCGCTGACCACACAGCTCTCATAGTCGTCTGATCCCAATCGGCATATCTGCGGC
>CAQBGY010001164.1:0-504 GCA_948759685.1 uncultured Eubacterium sp. | reverse complement strand
CGGCTGGTCAGTATAAAAGTTCCAATTTTCCATGCCCACGACTGCATTGAGGCGTTCCTCAATCTTTTCTACAGGAACATACTCCTTGTGCGTGGACGGATGCCGCTGTATATCCTGCGGCGGGAACTCAGCAGCCAGCATCTTCCATACTTCCCGTATGGGAATGCCATTCATTGTCCTTTCTTTCAAAAGATCTCCTCCTTTTAAAAAATTTCATAAAAAAAGCGCCTACAGTTTCCTGTAAACGCCAATTTTTATGATTATGCCCTTATTATTTATACATGGATACCTGTTACCAGGAATTCGTGCAGACCATATCGGCATACGCTGATATAAGTAAATAATAAAGAAAGCTGGATTCATTATAATATACATAGAAGGAATTGTCAAAAAAATAACAGAGAATTAAAGCGAAGCTAGCATATACTTTTCTTGACTACATCATATTTGAATGAAAATTTGCAAAAATAAATATTTTATGTCAAGTGAAATTTTGCGGGTATA
>CAQBGY010001163.1 GCA_948759685.1 uncultured Eubacterium sp. | reverse complement strand
ACTGCCGCAGGGACAGCCCGAAGAACAGGCTCTCCTGGTAGTCCCGGACTTCTTTGTTGATGCGGACTTCTATGGTAGATCACCTCCAGAAAATCTTTCGAGTTAGTTGTACGTTTCTGTGCAACTTTTGCGTCAATTCTCCTTTGAAGTAAAGGGGGGAATTGACATGGATATTGTCAAGCATTATACTTACCTTGATTTTAGTAAATTGAACGTACCCAATATATTATCAAAGTATTGGGAAGAAAGTAAAGTCTGGGTAGAATGGTTTTCCGTTAGAGCCCCGACTACCTGTGCCTATTGCTCAGATCTCCATGGACATATCCTATCTATTAATGATCCAGATATTATATGGCCACCAGTTCATGAGAATTGCCATTGTTTAATTCTTTCTGTACCTGCTTTTAAAGCAGGTACTGTTACCGATGATAAACTTGATGGTGTAGACTGCTATTTGTTTATCTTCCATCATTTACCAGATAATTATGTGACAAAAGGAGAGGCAAAGTTTCAGGGATGGAGAAAAAAGAAAGGAAACCTGTGGGACGTTTTACCTGGGGCTATTATAGGTGGAGATATTTACCGGAATATCGATGGCCGCTTGCCCGACAGCCCCGGGCGGATTTGGTATGAAGCTGACTTTGATTATAATGGCGGCTTCCGCAATGATAATCGAATCATTTACTCCAATGACGGTCTCGTGTTTGTAACATTTGATCATTATCTTACGTTTTCTGAGATATATTGGGAGGAAAATAATGTTGACCTTTACAATTGATTTGACAACTGTGCATTCTTATTTTGGTCTGCATGAACACCTAAAAGAAGTTTTTTCACTACCCGACTGGTATGGGCGAAACATGGATGCGTTATGGGATATGTTGCACTGTGCATTTGATGAGCCAACTATAATAGAAGTAAGAGGAGTAAATAGTGTTCGTAAAGATTTGAAAGATGTCGTGCAGCGGTTGCGGCTAGTTCTATCGTATTTAGAGGAAGAAGATGGCGTTTTAATTTCCTATTTAGAATCTTAAAGCCCCATCAGTTCCCGAATCAACCGGTCGCTCATTTTGACCGCCCCCACCAGGATAAGCATATTAAATGTTATTTCCCCCACATAGTTCCACACGATGGTGGCCGCCGCCAGGGTGTCGTCTGACACAGCGGGCGGGGTGGAGGCAAAGGCCGAGAAGATCACACAGGCTATGAATTAAGAGTTCATCA
>CAQBGY010001162.1 GCA_948759685.1 uncultured Eubacterium sp. | reverse complement strand
TAAATACCCATCGTAATAGAAACTGTCTATATCTTGGATTAAAGTTGCAATATGCTTTTGATAATGTTCACTTGTCGTGTCAACGAATTTCTGGATAAAGGCTTTACGCAAAGCAACTGCCTGTTCAGTTGGTAATACTTCAAATTCCATATTATGACACTCCTGATAATTGAAAAGTTCTGAAATCATTTTAGCAGAAAGGCCACCGACCCGCAAGGTGAAGCAGCAGTTGAATAGCGGGGTGGCCGTCAATACAATATTTTGAAACACAATGCCTCTTTGGGACAAAATGTCCCAAATCCGGGCGATACTTTTCACAGTGCCGCCCCCCAGACGGATATGCAACTACATTCACTGTCACTGTATTTGATCCACTCAAGCGTTGGGAGTTTGATATGGAAAACAGCAACATCAAAGGACATTGGACAGGGATTTTCGCTTCTAAAGGCGAAGAAACGGAAATTGATTTTACAGAAGCTGTTAACTGTGGTAGAATTTTATCGGAAAAGGGGATATGAATATAAAAATGGGATAAAAGAGCTGGATGATGAGCAGCATTACCGATTGGAGAAATTCAGAAAGATTAGTTAAGAGGAATGGTGATAATGACAATTAGGACAATGAACATCGAAGATTTTGAAAAAATATATGATTTGTGGATACATACGGAAGGCATGGGATTGAATACAACAGATGATTCAAAGGATGGAATCGTCAAATATTTATTGCGAAATCCTAATACATGCTTTGTTGCTGAGGACAACGGACAAATCATAGGTGTTATTATGAGTGGACATGATGGGCGCAGAGGCTTTATCCATCATACTACAGTCAAAAAAGAATACAGAGGGCAGGGAATCGGAAAAAAACTGGTTGAATCTGCGATGAAAGCTTTGGAAGCCGAGAGCATACATAAAGTGGCATTGGTGGCATTTGAGAAAAATGTATCAGGCAATGCTTTTTGGGAAAAGGTCGGATTTACTGTAAGGGATGACTTGGTATATAGAAATAAAAATATACATCAACTTAAAAGGGTTGATTTAATTTAATACGGAGCTATAGACATTGGAGCAAAAAGCAGAAATTAGCGAATATATCTCTGACAAGTAAATTCGGGGTTATCGGTCTAATAAATGTCCAAAACAAGGCGGTGGTGATAAGCATTGACTATCCCGCCGCCTTGTCTGTTATCTCTCCATATCCTGTTTTCTGCGGGGTTGCTGTTCCCGCT
>CAQBGY010001161.1 GCA_948759685.1 uncultured Eubacterium sp. | reverse complement strand
CTGAAAGCCCGTGACCCCATGCGCTGGGTGGGGCTGATGAATTGCCGTAAAGCCCAGGTGGAGGAAATCATTTTTGCGGAATTGGTATATTCCAAAACATGTCTTTCAGCATGGGGCCGATTGACTCCATGCTGTTCATTTTTGAAAGCATTATCTTCTTGCCTGACGCAGTATATTTTGCTATGATGAAGGCAATCCATCCTATTATTCGAGGTGATACCATGACGCTGCAACAGCTAAAGTATATAATAGCGGTTGCTGAAAAAGGGTCCATCACAGAGGCGGCAAAAGATTTGTATATCTCCCAGCCCAGTCTTTCTGGCGCAATCAAAGAGGTTGAAAAAGAAGCAAGGCTCACAATTTTCAACCGCTGCCGCGCAGGAGTTGCCCTAACGACAGAGGGCATGGAATTTTTGGGATATGCCCGACAGATCGTACAGCAGATGGAACTACTGGAATCCAGATACATCAACAATCGGCCAGAAAAAATACGCTTTTGCGTATCTACCCAACACTATACATTCGCGGCCAATGCCTTTGTAGAGTTGGTACAGCATTTCGGACAGGAGCAATATGAGTTTATCCTGAACGAAACACAGACGCACCAGATTATTGAGGATGTCAGAAACCGTTTCAGTGATTTGGGTGTTCTCTACCTTAGCCAGAGCAACGAAAGTGTATTGCGAAAAAGTTTCGAGGAGTTCGGTCTGGACTTTCACGAGTTGTTCACAGCGGCCCCACACGTCTTTTTGCGACGGGAGCATCCTCTGGCAAGCTATGAAAAAATCACGTTAAAAGACTTACAGCCTTATCCCAGATTAAGTTTTGTGCAGGGGGCCTATGAATCCTCTAACTTTGCGGAAGAATTGTTTAGCAACGAAATTGTAGACAAGAGTATTAAGATCAGTGACCGTGCCGCTATCGTCAATTTCATGGTCGGGCTGGACGGCTACACTATTTCAAGTGGCATATTCCCAAAGTATTTGCATGGCGATTCTATTGTTTCGATTCCCCTTGCTGAAAATGAAACGATGCGAATTGGGTATCTTCTGAACAAAGACCGGGAGTTATCCGAACTGGGCAAAATTTATATCGAAGCCTTGATGCAGTACCAATAAGGCATAGGTTCATCCTATGCTTTAGCATAAAGAATCAATATTACCTATCCCATAGCGTTCCGCTGTATAATGATGAGCGGAAGGAGGCGTTACTATGCCTGGCTATGTGATAGGTAATTTTTTTGTATATTCG
>CAQBGY010001160.1 GCA_948759685.1 uncultured Eubacterium sp. | reverse complement strand
GACCACCGAGATCTACACTCTTTCCCTACACGACGCTCTTCCGATCTAGCCCCTCTCTGTGCAAAACTGAGCGGAGAGAAGCATAAACCGTGAACGCCCAGACTGGCAGCATGACATCAGGAGCGCAGTGGAATGCGCATACCAGCTTTTCGACATCATCCGGGGTGAATTCCCTCGGATCAGCGGCTAGCCGTATATCAGAGATTGCTGGGTTGACCCAAAAGGGTTTGTCCGTTTTTCCACCAATTATTTGGCGCCCATTTATACATTTCAATCCGGAGCCAAGGAAATGCCAGCCAGGAGTAGAAAAGTACAGCCCCTCCATAGCATTATCCGATATACCTTCAAGTTGTACGCGGATATATCTCAGGACCTGATTTTTAGTGGACCTCCCGTTGATGTTAGAGCATATACAACCTGGAAATTCCACCTCAAAATCAAATTTACTTAGCTCTTGATAGGGGATAATTACGGAGTGTTCAACAAATCTGCCTTTCAGGGTAAACATGACTTCAACGGCCTGCGGGGGACCGGTGTCCCCCGCAACCGCGTCTATATCACGGTAAATGCCAATCACTTGCGGCACAAAATTTGCAATAGGCCCTCCATTCGCACAGAGGGCCCCACCAGAGGTTGTTTCGTAGTCGGGCATACTCATCCCCTCCTGTTTCTTTTAGGAGGAAGCACACGCAGTGCGTCCTCAGCTAGATCGTCATCCAGTTTACGGCGATTGGCTGCGATGGCGAGCATGATGGCACGCTTCAACATCTCGTTTTCATGGGTAAGCTGTCCGTTGAGATGCTTAAGCTGATCACACTCTACTTCCTTTTTTTCCAGGGCTTTGCGGGTTTTCTTTTTCCCTTTCGGTTTGCGGTGCTTGGAAGTGGACCAGTTCATGTAAGCCATAGGCGTGGAGACCTGTTCTTCCTGAAAGTTGTGCTGAGTGACAGCGGGATCAAAATTTTCCAACATGATTTTTACTCCTTCAATTAATTATTTTCGAGGAAGCTATAAATCACTTGCCTCGCCGTTCTTATCGGAGCGAAGCGACAATCACTAAGATTCATATATACATAATTTATTTTCATTCTTTTCTTGAATCCGCATTTACCTAAGAAAAGGGAGCTGGATGCTTGTATGGATGACTTTTACAACAGCTACTCTCAGAAGTTGACTGCTGATATTAACTGCCGCGTAAGAGCAAAAGAGATTTACCAATTTGAAGGAATTACCTCTCATCCCGACTATGCTGACAGAAATG
>CAQBGY010001159.1 GCA_948759685.1 uncultured Eubacterium sp. | reverse complement strand
TCAGCTCTATATAAAAAATAGCTTATAGCAAAAGCGCGGGGGAAACAAAGTATTTGTGACAGAATTGGGAGAATCGGATGTCACTAAAAGGCTTTCATTACTCTCAGGGCGCGATAGATAGTAGGCTAAATATCTTTTAAACGACTTTAAAAAGTATGATAATCAGATATATTATTACATTCTTAATTGTCCTGGTATTGTGGAATAGACAGCTCTAAAATTGTCTAATAAGACCTATAACAAGTGCAAGATGGCGCACCTCTTCCTTTGGTATAAGAAAATCATGATACCTACTATTTAATGATCGGCAGATAATGTTGTCTCCGCCATCGTACAATTGCTTGACAACTATTCCCTGAGTCCCGCCATCAATTACATGTATTCGTCCCCATTGAACAAAGGAAGAGTTGCCTATGATCCTACATGCGAGTTCATCTCCAGAATATATATCTGGCTCCATAGAAGTACCGCGTGCAATGATAGTGAAATCGTATGCAGGTATAGTCGGAATTATAGGTATTTGTTCACAATCACTTAATATGGCCGAATCAGTTAGAATAGACAGGCTTCCGGCGGCTGCTTCCAATGGAATTCGTGGACGAGTCTCTATATGTGCATTCTCGATATTTCTTTTATTAGAAGCTTTTACTATGTCAATATTATTTGTGGATTCGGTCGAAAAGCACATGAGCATATTACCCGTCCCTGTCAGTAGCCATTCTGCAGACACATCTTCGCATTTTGAGTAAAGGAGGTCGATATCAAATGTATTTCGAGCAATCCATGTGCTAAGTCCTTGAGCCGATATCCCCAACTTAGAAGCAAACTTCGCCTTATTTCCGTTTGTATAGTGGTCGATAAGGGCTACTAACATCTCTCCTTTTGTCATTTTCTGATACATTATACGCTTTTTGAGAAAATTATTCTCGTTTTGTTTGGATATGTATTCTCAATATGTTTATATTTGCATCGTATTCCGAAAGGAACACCGCCTTAAAGATACAAAAAAGCGTAAATCTGACAAGCAGGAATGAGCGTCATCAATATCCAATGCAAGCGGGGATGGCGCACCGGGGCGAGGGTGATGACCTTGCTCCGGAACAAATAAAATAGATGAAACGACTATTTAACAAGAGACCAAGGATAGCCTGTGAAGGTCCCTCCGTCGTGAGACAGGAACCGTGAGAATTGTAAATGTAGATTGGATTGATTTGAATCCTCCGGTTGCATATATACCGGAGGAAATCAAGAGGGCGTAGTTCAGTTGGCAGAGATCGGAA
>CAQBGY010001158.1 GCA_948759685.1 uncultured Eubacterium sp. | reverse complement strand
CATCAGCTCCTTTACTTCTTTTACATCGGCTTCATATACGTTGCCTGTGGCGTTCATGCGCTTTGCAATCTGGTTTAAATTGTTCCCGATTTTGGCAAGTGCAGCGTTGTATTCCCGCAACTCTGAATAGTCAACGTCATAGACGAAACCGTAAAGGATTAAGTGCCGCAGAAAAGCGGATTTGCTTTTCATTCCAGATAGTTTCTGCTTCTGCGTGAGGATATAGTCCTCGTCCTCGCTTAGATAAATCTGGACAGGGATTTTGCGTTCTCTTTTTGGCATTTATGCGCTCCTTTCTCTGCATTGGATTGATGGAAAATGCAGTTGTTTATGCCATATCTGGCGGGATGTTTTTTGGCAAAAACGGTCAGTCCTGCTCTGGCAGAACGAAGCGGTTTTTGCGCTTTCAGGGGTTCAGGGGGATTTTCCCTCTGCAAGTCAATTTTCGCAAGTTTCACTTGGGGAACTTGCGGGAATTGAGCCTATGTTGTCATGACATAGGCAGTGCTTGCTATCTTTGGCAAACTGCCCGTAGGGAGTTTGCGTGTTGTACGAGCTTAGGCGAGTGTCCCACAACACATAAGGGCGTTGCCGCCTGTTCTTTTGTAAGGATTTTAAGGTATCTGGCTGTTAGGGGATAGTCCCGGCAAATAAAAAACTGCCATAACCAAAGCAGGGCAGAGTTACCCTGATTGGCTCATAGCAGTTTGAGTGTCGATTTATGAAGTTGTAATGATTTTATCCACTAAAGATTTTAACAAGCGGCAGGAGGAAAGTCAATAAAAGAAGGCAGGAAAATGAAATCAAAAAAAGTTTAAAGAAATTCGGTAATTGGTACAGGTAAATCGTACCGATTGCCAATAGAATGAGATTAAAAATCCACAAGAAAGGGGGCAGGGCATGAATGCAGCAGAGCGCAGGAGCGAGATTATCAGTATCCTGATTGTCCGACACCACGCAACAACAAAAGAGCTGGCAAGCGAATTTGATGTGACTGTGGGTACGATAAAAAGCGACATTCAGGCTCTCTCTTTTGCGTATCCAATCTATACAAAGCCAGGAGTTGCGGGCGGCGTTTTCATGGGAGGGCATTACAATCCGCACATCAATTCGCTGACGCCGATGGAACTGGAAACTTTAAAAGAAGTTTACGAAGAAGCGGAGGACAGGCATAAGAAAGTCCTTGCACAGATTATACATAAATACGGTCCCGACAAGCTGGAATTATAAAACTTGCCATTCCGCTAAAGCACATAATCTTTACAGAACCGTTCATAGCAGACG
>CAQBGY010001157.1 GCA_948759685.1 uncultured Eubacterium sp. | reverse complement strand
TCTTCCGATCTCCAACAGGCGGCGAAAGAAGCTGAGGATAAGTAATATCGACATCTTTATCTGGTTCATTTGCTGTTCCACTTCCCTGAGCGGTTCCGATAATTCAATCGTATGGTTATTCTGTTCATATACCGTTTGAGTTGCAGTAATCACTTCATCAAGATAATTCCACGGTTTTTGCCAATAATAATGAAATATGCAGGTCATGCCAATGCAAAGGTAAAAGAAATAGATAACATCCAGCCGCCAATAAAGCCATTCGATAATCGGGTTTTTGAGTGCAGAAAAAACAAATTGAAACAATAGCAATGCAATAAATCCAATGATAATATAAGCAATCAAGATAATCAAAAAGCGAAATTCCAATTTCTTTTTAATGGGGAAACTCTTTTCCTTCAAACACACCCACCTCCGTCAATTTAAAACTAAAAGGATTGTTAAAAGCCCTGACACTACTACCGTAACAACAGTAGCAAGAATTGTAATTATTAAATCGACCTGTTTTCTATTACGAAACACCTTTATAGCCAGCCAATACAAAGCAACTCCCGCCATGCCCCCGCAAGTGTTTGTTATTAAGTCAGTCACATCTGTCCGTCCAACTGCCAGAATATATTGAGTAATCTCAAACAGCAAGCTTATCACCAAAATAATAATAAACTTTGCTTTCACACTCCATTCAAATTTAAACATACATAAATAAATGCCAAAAGGAATAAATATAGCTGCGTTTTCTAAAACCTCTTTTAAATGAAAGTTCATTCCGATTTCATTCTCATAATGAAACGGTATCAGGTTAATGCTCCTAATCTTATCTATCTCACTAACTGAAAATTGTAACTTAAATAAAATAATCCATACTAAAAGTACCATATAAACAATAAATAAGCATGGTACAAGAAAATTTCTTTTTTTCTTCATGTTGCCTCCTTGTCATGAAATAAAGTGCTATATCTTATATCCAACTCCCCATATAGTTTTTATATATTTTGCTTTTTCTGCCGTATCATTCAGCTTTTCTCTTAAATGGCGGATATGCACTGTGATTGTACTGCTGTTTTTGCTATAATACTCGTCTTTCCAAACAGCGTGAAATAAATCTTCCAGACTTACAACGATTCCCTGCTTTTCCAACAAAATACGCAGAATAGAAAATTCCGTAGGTGTCAAAGATATAATCTGTCCATCCAGTATACATTCATAAGTCTGTGTATTCAGCGACAATTTTTTATAAGTGAGAACCGCCTCTGGCGCATCCTGTGCTGGTGACGGAGTATATTTATTAT
>CAQBGY010001156.1 GCA_948759685.1 uncultured Eubacterium sp. | reverse complement strand
TCTCATTTTCTCTCACCCCCTTTCTTCCCAGTAGGGGGCTATTACAACAAAAACCTGTGCAGAATATATCCGCATAGGTTCTTGGATAATATGAGTTTTTAAGACATACTAAATGATATGTGTATTCATACTCATGGGCAGAATATCCCGTTTTAAAAGACAGGATTTTTTTAACAAATCAATAACCATCGGATTTTGTCGATATGGTATGTGCTTCATGGCGGCTACCTCCTTTAGCCGCCGTACTTTTGAAGTAGACTATCATTTCTTTTAAGAAGTAAAAAGAAACGGCGGCTTCGATTTCTCAAAAGCCGCCGCGTAAGAATAGGCGTGTGTAAATACCTCTGCTGTACGACGGCTTTTTTTCTTTTGCCGTCGTGCGGCAGATTAAGGCGATTGTATTTTTATTTAGTGATTTCTGTTCCGGCATTGTGGATTTCAATCATATAAATGTCACAAGGCGATAGTTTCATATTTTCGGTAGACAAGCTATTTGCAAGTTCAGTGGACTTGTCTATGAGCATTTTTTTAATATCGCCGCCCGCAATTTCTTCTTCACTTAGACCATTCAAGTAATTTTGCATTTCCTCTTTGAATGTAAGCAACGCCTTATCTCGCTCTGCCACTGATACAAGTTTCGGGGCGGTAATGGAGTAAGCAACATTCGCCTCAACGAAACAGGAAAAATCATATACTGTTTCTCCGTCCTCGTCCAAATAGTCGCATGGTCTGCTTTGTTTGGAGATTGGCATATTAAATGTAACTTCTTCCCCCATATACTCGCAGTATAATTCCTGGGACGAAAAGGTTATTGTGGTTGTGAAAAATTCATAGTTTTCGTCATCAGAGGATATGGTGTTGCTTACATCAGCTACTGCTGCAAGAAGCTCCGTCAATTCATCGGGTGTCGGCGCAAGCGTCGTGTTAAAATCGGCTATGCTCTGCTCCCCGTAGTTCGCGGTCTTGTATGAAATCAGCTTTTCATATGCAGCAGACGTATTAGGGGAAACGGTCGGGCTTGAAGCCCCGGTTGTTGACGTTACAGGTTGGCTAATGTTGGTTTTGCTGCTCTGCGCGGCAGCATTGTTTTGTTCGGGCGAAGAATTTCGTCCTGCGCACCCTGTTAGCGCACTTACCATTAAGAGGGCGGCAAAGATGATGGGTAAACATTTTTTCATAGTAGAATCTCCTTTCTGTGAACAACAGTTTTTTTGTTACCTTTTCCGGGTACAGTTAAAGAATACCGTCCTAACTTGAATCTACTTTGAATTGAATATGTTTTTTATGTGGAGA
>CAQBGY010001155.1 GCA_948759685.1 uncultured Eubacterium sp. | reverse complement strand
CGACCAGCGGAGAGCCGGAAGCCGTGGACGAGGTTTTACGGCATTACAGCAAGCGTATCCGAATTGCCGCCATTGAAAACGGGCATATCGACAGGGATACCGAGGACAGCATAAAACAACGGCTTGTCGCTGCCCTGTTCAAGTTCCGCTTTGATGAACAGGAAGTATAAGAAATTGCTTTCATTTTTGGAAAAACGAATATATAATAAAGTTGGCGAAAAACATAATTTGTCGGAAAATTATCAAGAAAGAAATCGGAGGTTGAATAGAAATATAATGAAAATTCACATTAGAAATTCAAGACTAGACGAATACAATGCCATAGAAAAAATCATGAAGCAGGTTCAGCAAATGCATATTGACTGGCGACCGGACATTTATAAATATAGTGAAACAGTGTTGCCTTTAGAAATATATAAACAAGCGGTAGAAGCAGAAACTTTTTTTGTTGCGGAATATGAGGGTTGTGTGGCAGGGATTCTATTTATCGCATATCATCACATAGAAAATCAAAATCAAGTAATGCGAGATATTATTTTCGTTGATTCCATGGCAGTAGACGAGAAATATCGTGGGAAAGGAATCGGGCACGCATTTTTCGATTTTCTTAAAGATTTAAGAAGCCAAAAAGGATATGACGGGATTGAATTACAAGTAAACGCCAAAAACAAAACTGCCTATAAAGTCTATTCTGATTATGGATTCACCAATAAATCTGTAACTATGGAGCTTTTATAGATGTACAATAAAGCAACGACAAATCATTGTTTGTCAAACTGAAAAAAGATATGGAGGTAGTATTCTTGAAACGGGCAATTATTGGAGGATTTATTTCGTTAATCGGAAGCATTTGGGCGTTGGCTGTTATTATATGTGCAAACAATTATACAATAAATGGGTGGTCAACACCGCCCGGAAAACTCTTGACACAAATAGCGGAGTCAAACCTTATGTTATGGTTTTGTATTTCTATCGCATTGGTAATTTTGGGGATTGTTTTAATGATAATTGAATATTTTAGGAAAGATAGCTAATCCCCCGTTTAGAGAACTATAGCCAAAAGAAAATTGAATAACCGCCGCCATATAGAACGGCACACCAAGACAGGAAATCAAGAAAAGGTTTCCTGTTTTTTTGCGCCCATTTTTGGCATTTTTGAAAATCGCCAGTATTATGCCGTGCAAAGGGGATAGAAAGAAATTTCTTAAAAATCCCGCCTATTCCGGCTTGTGTAGTTTTGTAAGAAATAGAGGGAAATTTCCGCAAATCACCGTCATTTTTGCTTTGCGTGGTGTTGTAG
>CAQBGY010001154.1 GCA_948759685.1 uncultured Eubacterium sp. | reverse complement strand
GACAGGCGTTTCATGTTATTGGTAGATGATGCCTTGGCTATCAGCATCGGCATTACCAAAAAGGACTAACCCTCTCGTTATATCGTACAAACCCTAACGAATATCATATAGCGAGGTGGTGTTGATGATTGAAGTGTCGTGAGTTTGTCTATGTCGGAGAGCCTGCTCCGCAAATCACAGAACAGGAACACACAGCGTTTTATCTGCAATTTCAAAAGTCAATTCTTGCTTCTCTGAAAAAAAGAGAACTATTGACACACTCGCAGTATGAGCGTTGTATCGAGAAAATAGAAAAGCAATACAGCAAGAATAATCGCAGCCAAGCCTAAACGCTTGGCTCTTTACATATGCTTACTGAAGTATCAATACTCAGTCAATGAAGAAATGTGCGATTTCAAATTTTGCACATTCGACAACATACCTCTATGAAGCTATACTTAAAATACGGCAAAGCTTTTGTCGGGAAAGGAGCTATTCTTATGTCAATAGATAAATACGAAACCCTCAATCAAGAGAGAAAAATACAGAATATGAAAAAGAGAGTTGCCGCATACTGCCGTGTCTCCACGGACAATGACGACCAGGCAAATTCATTTGAAAGCCAACAGCGGTATTTCCGCCAGTATATCGAGCGTAATCCCGATTGGGAACTTTATGCCATATTTGCCGATGAGGGCATCTCTGGAACGAACACAAAAAAGCGAAAAGAATTTAACCGCATGATTGCGTGCGCCAAAAACGGCGATTTTGATTTGATTATCACCAAAGAGATTTCCCGTTTTGCGAGAAATACCCTTGACAGCATATTCTACACCCGTGACCTCAAAAAGCACGGAGTGGGCGTTATCTTTCTAAACGACAACATCAACACCTTGGACGGCGATGCAGAGCTTCGCCTTGCCATTATGTCCTCTATCGCACAGGAGGAAAGCCGCAAGACTTCCGAGCGTGTGAAATGGGGACAGAAACGCCAGATGGAGCAAGGCGTTGTGTTTGGACGCAGTATGCTCGGCTATGATGTAAAAGACGGTAAAATGACTATCAATGAAGATGGGGCGAAAATCGTCCGTCTTATCTTCCGCAAGTTCGTGGACGAGGGCAAAGGCACTCATGTTATCGCCCGTGAACTTCGGGAGGAGGGCATAAATCCCATGCGAGTGAAAGAATGGAGCAATACCGTCATTTTACGAGTGATACGCAATGAAAAATACTGCGGCGACTTAGTGCAGAAGAAAACCTATACGCCAGACTTTTTATCCCATGAAAAGAAAGTAAACCTCGGGCAGATCGGAAGAGCGTCG
>CAQBGY010001153.1 GCA_948759685.1 uncultured Eubacterium sp. | reverse complement strand
TGAAGATAAGCAGCGTGGGAGTCCTTATCGTTTCTGACACCTACCAAGCCTTGGATGGTATTATCATCCTTTAGTGCAAGAACATATACTTCAACATTCTTTGGTATCTCGTTCCAGTTAATGTGCCAGCCGTTGGACTTCTGGAATTTCTTAAGGTAAGTGCGGCTTTCGATTTTGAATACGACAGTTTCTTTGATATCGCCTGTTACGGTATCTTTCAGACAGGGAACGATTTCGTCAATCCAAATGTCGATACAACCTTGTTCAATAGCTGTCATGTAATCACTCCTTTATGTTTTATAAAACATCTAACAAGTTAGCTCGAAGTCATAACTTGATTTTAATCCTTTTTTGAACCGATTTGTTTCTCTTTGCCTATAACAAGTATGGCTTGCGAATTACTGAATGGAACAAGCGGCAATTTTGTACCGTACTTTGAAATTACAATCTCCACAGCTTCCTTTAAAGAAGCATCATTATAGTGGGGTACGGGATAAAAATCGACAATATTCAATGCTTCATATGATTTTAGATTTGGTGCCATAAGGGGATTATCCGTATCTTTTGAATATTCAATATCAGGCGCTACCAAAATTGCGCCAGCAGATTCGCCTATAAATAGTTTCTGCATATGCTACACCTCCTCTATTATCCCTCGTTACATCGTTAATCGTATATTTTATACTCACCAGAAACCGAAAAATATCAATGAAACTACCAATATACCATAAATTTACAGCAATATTCTGTCTGTTATCTCCTCAATAGATAGACCGCTCGTATCAATAGAATTCTCCAATGAAAAAAAATAGGGTAATGATTTTAAGCTCACTTCAAACCATTCATCCGTTCTCCATTCGCAGTTTTTATCATTTTTCCATCGCTTAATCAGAGTCTCCTTATCGCACATCAGTGTAACGCTTTTAATTTCTATTTGTAGTTTCGAAATCCCTTCTATAATGCTTTGATATACCCATTGATTATCCATCAACCATACCAATACTATCATTTGACACACTGAACATTTTTTATAGTTGTCAATCATATGAAGAATATTATCTATTGCCATAGTTTTTGTTTCACGATTTCCAACAAATGGATGGATATCTAAACACCAATCACCGTCAATAAACGCTGTTCCCTTATTTGTTTCAGCAATATATTTGCCTACTGTAGTTTTCCCAACGCCCATAGGTTCATTTATAATTATTACTTTCATATCAAATGCTCCAATCAAGATTAAGCCGTACTTTAGCCAGTTTTGAATTTAGATCGGAAGAGCACACGTCTGAACTCCAGTCACG
>CAQBGY010001152.1 GCA_948759685.1 uncultured Eubacterium sp. | reverse complement strand
TGAAATGAAATTTCATGATGACCAGAGGGCTGTCCTCAGTCATATTAACTTTGAAGTGAAGGACGGTGAATTTATTTGTATTGTAGGACAGTCGGGGTGTGGTAAGAGCACATTGTTAAATATTATAGCAGGATTGATCAAGCCAACTTCAGGAGTAATCTCTTTAGATGGGAGACCAGTTGAGGGGCCGGGGGCTGACAGAGTAGTAATGTTTCAGGAGCATGGTTTGTATCCATGGCTGAATGTGATAGAGAATGTTAAGTTTGGGATGAAGCTGGCGGGATTGTCTAAAGAAGAGCAAAGAGAGCGTGCCGAGTATTATTTAAAGCTGGTTCATTTGGAGGAGTACAAAGAATATCCCATACATAAAATATCAGGAGGGATGAGGCGGAGGACTGCGTTGGCGCGGGCATTGGCAATGGATTCTAAGATTCTTTTGATGGATGAGCCGTTTTCTGCACTGGATAAACAGACTTCCAATAAGCTAAGGGCAGAACTTCAACAGGTCTGGATGGAGACACATAAGACGATTTTGTTTATAACACATAGCGTTGAAGAGGCGGTATATCTTGGGGACAGAGTTGTGGTTCTTTCGCCCAATAAGGGAGAAATATTCAAAATTCATGATATTGGCATACCTAGACCAAGATATGTGTATACCCAGGATTTTGTTGAACTCAGGCATCAAATTCTTGAAGAAGTAAAGGGGGAAGAATAAATGAGCAGCCTGATATTTTTTTTGGTTTTAATCTTGGTCTGGCAGGCAGCTTATTGGCTGGGCATAGATGTCCTGCATATTTTTCGGCCTTATGTCATGCCGTCTCCAATCGGCGTATGTACTCGTTTTCTGGAGCTGCTGCAAAATGGTTCTTTGCTTAAGGCGGTCGGCAATTCGTTACTCAGAGGGATTGCGGGATACTTTATTGCCGTATGTATTGGTTTACTGATAGGAGTGGCCATTAACCATTTTAGATATCTGCAAAAGAATTTGAAACCGATTATTTTAGGAATACAGACTCTGCCAAGCGTATGCTGGGTTCCCTTTTCTATACTGTGGTTTGGATTGTCCACGCGGGCGATATTGTTTGTTGTTGTGATGGGGGCTGCTTTCAGCATAGCAATTGCGACGGACAATGCCATTAAGAATGTGCAGCCTATTTATAAAAAGGCAGCGTTGACGATGGGAGCCACACAAAAGCAGCTTTATCTTCAGGTAATATTTCCGGCATGTCTCCCGGAACTTGTGTCAGGGCTGAAACAGGGATGGTCTTTTGCGTGGAGAGCATTAATGTCAGGTGAAGTGATGACTACTTCGATAGG
>CAQBGY010001151.1 GCA_948759685.1 uncultured Eubacterium sp. | reverse complement strand
GGTGGTCTGTTCCGCCTGATCGACCGCCTCGGTGGTGGCGCTGCTGTCACGGGGTTGCTCCGTGACGGAGCCGCCGCCCCGCTTTTGCTGGGCAAGCTCCTTTTTCAGCTTGGCCGTCATAACTCGGCGGCCCCGCTGTTGGATTGGCTTGCCTTTCTTGCGCTTGCCCTGATTTTTGATTTTATTGTCTTGATTGCGCTCTCGTATCTTAGAAATAATACATTCCTCCTAATAAATCCTATAAGCAACTCCTTTGTATAAATGTCTTACAAAGAAATTTTATTATTGAATTTTGTGGTATAAACAGATATAATGTCGATAGATCATATACAAAAGCGAGGAAGTAATATGGATGCCCCCAATGTTTTTATTTCGTATTCGCACGATGGGTCTAATCTGAAAGGATGGGTGTTAAAATTAGCCAGTGATCTTCGTTCTCATGGTGTCAACGCCATTCTTGATCAATGGGATTTACGCCTTGGTTCTGATTTGCGGTTTTTTATGGAAAACGGTCTTTCTTCATCTAACCTCATAATTTGCATTTGCTCAGAAAACTACGTCCGAAAGGTAGATTCTGGTACAAATGGCGCAGGTTATGAAGCAATGATAATGACACAATCGTTATTACAAAATGCGAAGCAAGAATATATCATCCCAGTTATTCGGGATAATCCCTCAGCTAATAAAGTACCTAGGGCTTTAGGAAGTAAGAACTACATAGATTTTTCTGATGATTCACAATATTTTGCAAATTATCAGGTTTTGTTAGAACGAATATATGGGGAAGACATAAAAAAGAAACCGCCTTTAGGTGAAAATCCATTTTCGCCATCACTAAGTACTCAAATTGAAATCAAAACTAAGATTGAATCAGTGCTATACCACTCTCCTGAAATGGACGGTGTTGTTACATTTCAATATGATAATAATAATGGAATATATACAGTAGGAAGCGGAGAATATGCTTTTGACACTCGATGGAGTAGGTCTGGAACTAATTCTATACATGCTTATGGTTTAATTGGCTTTCGTACAGACATATCAAATTTCCCCCAAATAGATGAATTACTTTCTTTTAATTTTTCAAGTAGAGTACGGACTATTCATACCGGGCAAATTGTGATTTTTGAAAACATGAGCCATCATTTTGTCGCAATCAAAATGGGGGCAGTCAAAAGTAGCAATCACGGAAGTCCAAAAGATGAAATGACATTTGAATACCATATTTATGCGCCTCTATAGTTGCAACAAGGAGCTGAATCCTTTTTAAGAAGCTGTACCAATAGATAAAAAGGTGCTATAATGAGGGTATGATACAGAAAAA
>CAQBGY010001150.1 GCA_948759685.1 uncultured Eubacterium sp. | reverse complement strand
ACATAAGCAGATACTTTATTCCATGCTTAAACTTTGAAAAAGGCAGCAACATCCAGCCAGACATCAAAATACATATGATGGAAACAACAGCACAAATTCCGAATGCAATATAAACATTGATTTGAGCGATTTTCTCCAATAATCCAGTCAAATACAATATTATATGGACCGCTTGCAGAGTCCCTGCCACAATACATATTCGCTTACTATTTTCAGATTTGAAGGAATTGCGTCTTAACAAAATAAGTAATCCGACTATCGTTAAAACAAGTAAAATTCCAATTCCTGCGTAGACAGTAAAATTCATCATCTCACACCTATCTTCCAACGCTAAACCCAAACATTAGATGCAAATCGTCACTCCTTACCATGTATTGGAATGGTAGTAGATCGTTCCGGTTTGCGTTCTGCTTGACTGGCTACTCTTTCACAAAGAAAATACCTGCAATGCTGACGATGATCCCCAAGACAAAGAGGCCCAGCGCCAAACCCTCCGGGCCGCTCGTTTGAACATCTATAACGCAGATTCCCATAATGAACAAGCTGGCTAAAATAAGTATAATGCCGCTCAGTGTTACTCTCAAAGATTTGCTCATATTTCTATTCTACCTCATGTGGTTGGTTCTTTGCTGTGGTAAAAATCATTTTCAAAATATAGAATACAGTGGTAGACACAGTAACCCCAACACAATTCAAGATAATATCGTTTATATCAAAGCTACGGCCAAATACAGGTTGTAGCAACTCGATCCCCAGTGTAGTCACAAATCCAGCAATTAACGTCTGTTTCCATGTGCTGCCCTGTTTGAACAGTGGGTAGAGGATGCCAAAAGGGAGGAACATTACAATATTGCCCAAGTTCTCCGCACCGAAGTTGTGGAAGAAATCGGGGATAAAATCATACTCAAATGTGAACCAGTGGTGACTCCTTCCGCTGGGTGCATGGTAAAAGAGAAAATAGTAAATGTCCCCAATGATGCTGTTAAGAAGCGTCAGGCATAGGAGCCCGGTGATATAGCAGACGAAAAGCGAAGACAAGATAATCCTTCCAGTGGAACGCCGCCGCCCCCGCCGGATCTGGCGGGCTGCATAGATTATCCCGGCAATCAGCGCAATAGGGAGTGCCTGCAAAAAGAAGCCTGGGTATGTGCTGAAAAAGAAATATTGAAAGTTCATATCGCTTGGAAAGTACATGAGGATGCCTCCAGTAAGGTATAAAATAGGCCGACTTATTCCACCGGAGCATTAGGGGATATATCGTGAGGGATGACTGTCTGGATGACAGCATTTACAGTTTCCCGATCTGCGTCTGATAGACGGAGGCTCTGATGGCCCTGCTCCAGCCG
>CAQBGY010001149.1 GCA_948759685.1 uncultured Eubacterium sp. | reverse complement strand
ATGAAAAAGAACTTCGTGCAATGGGGCAGCTTGTGTCGGGATATTTGGATTTTGCAGAACGTCAGGCAGAACGGGAACAGGCTATGACCATGAAAGATTGGGCGGAGCACTTAGACCGGATTCTAACAATGAGCGGCGAACAGTTATTGTCAGGAAATGGGAGTGTGACGCATAAGCAGGCGGTGGAAAAAGCAACCGGAGAATATAAGAAATATAAACAGCGTACTTTAAGCGATGTGGAACAGGATTATCTGAACTCGATAAAAATACTGGGTAAAAAGGCGGATAAAAATTAAAATGGAGAACTTGGTATGAAAGGACATAAAATAAAGGTTTATACATATACAAGAGTATCTACAGCCATGCAGACAGACGGCTATTCTTTAGATGCACAGAAAGCCAGAATGAAAGCATTTGCTGATTTTAATGATTATGAAATTGTCGGTACATACGAGGATGCCGGTAAATCCGGCAAGTCCATTGAGGGACGGTTGGAATTTAACCGCATGATGGAGGATATCAAATCAGGGAAGGACGGTGTTTCCTTTGTCCTTGTTTTTAAGTTGTCCCGATTTGGCAGAAATGCGGCAGACGTGCTTTCTACATTGCAGGTTATGCAGGATTTCGGGGTAAATCTGATCTGTGTGGAAGATGGAATTGATTCTTCCAAGGACGCAGGGAAACTGATGATTTCCGTCCTGTCGGCAGTTGCTGAGATTGAGCGGGAGAATATCCGTGTACAGACAATGGAGGGGCGTATTCAGAAAGCCCGTGAGGGAAAATGGAACGGCGGATTTGCGCCATATGGTTATCAGCTGATAGACGGCAAACTTCAGATTAATGAAGAAGAAGCAGAAGCCATCAGGGTAATCTTTGACCAGTATGTACATACGGATATTGGCGCTAACGGTGTTGCAAAATACCTTGAAAACCACGGCATTCAAAAAATACAGCGGCAGAACGGGAAAAATCCTCTTTTTGATGCGCACTTGGTTCGCCTTATTCTGAAAAATCCGGTATATTGCGGAAAAATTGCCTATGGACGCAGAAAGACAGAAAAAGTCCATGGAACACGAAACGAGTATCATCTTGTGGAGCAGGATAATTATATTCTGGTAGACGGATTGCATGAAGCTATTATCACGGAAGATGTCTGGCAGGCGGCACAGGTAAAGCTGCTTGCACAGGCAAAGAAATATGAACATGTGAATCGAGGAAAAGATACAAAAACGCATCTTCTTTCGGGAATTGTCAGATGTCCGGTCTGCGGAGCAGGTATGTATGGCAATAAGAGCATCAAGCGTAAAAAGGATGGAACGAAATACAAGGATTTTTATTACTATGGC
>CAQBGY010001148.1 GCA_948759685.1 uncultured Eubacterium sp. | reverse complement strand
AGCAGAAGTAATAGTGTTTTAACAATAGAGCATGTTCATTTCAATATTCTGTTTCAATATTCTGGAAAAATACAGGTTCTTTATTTGGCTATGTATAAGCTAGTGAGAATCATCAATTAAATATTTTGCAGATCTAATAAAATATAGCATATCTATACAGGAAAGTCTATTTCTTCCTTTGCGAGAACCAACTAACACATGAATGAAAAACATGAGTGCAAAACAATCACAGAAGCACAGTAATTATTTAATATAAATCTTACAAAAGCAAGTAAAATCAAGGGTTATACATTGACAAACTATTAATTGATTGTTATAATATCAATTGATAGTTTAAAGCATTAGGAGGTGCGAAAAATGGCAAAAAGTGCGTTGGTAAAGACAGTTCATACAGATTGCCCAGTCTGCAATACATTTCATCAGGTTGAGGAACGTGCGAGAATGACCAGTACTACAATCAAAGGTGAAAAGGTATTTTACGAAGAACATTTTTATAGTTGCAAGAATAGTGGGAGTGCGTCAGATCGCAAGGAACGTAATGAATTTAAAACCGTTGCTTTAGATGATGCAAATCTAATGTCTGCAAGAAATGCTTACCGAAAAGCCCACAATCTCTTCACCTCAGATGAGATTGTAACTGTCCGTGAAAATTACGGTTTGACACAGGTGGAGTTAGCAAAACTGCTTGGCTGGGGAGAAGCGACGATTGCCCGGTATGAGAGCAAGGCAATCCAAGATGAAGCATACGATACGATGCTGCGTCTCATCAAAGAAAATCCGCTCATGGCAATTCAATTTTTAGATAAGAACGGCGACAAATTTCAAGAGCCAAAGAGAATGCAGATTCGAACCAAGATGATTGAAAAATTGGATACTTATGGGAAAGAATATCTGTCACGGCAGCCGCTTGTAAGTGCATATGTTAAGTTTTCAATACCATCGGACTACAATGGTTATAAACTTCTCGATATCAATAAAATTGAAAGTATGATTTCCTATTATGCAGAACAGGCTTCAGAGCTTTATAAAGTTCAGCTAATGAACATGCTTTGGTACGCCGATGCCTTATTTTATAAAACATACAATAATTCAATGACAGGGCTGGCATATCGGCATGAGCGGCTGGGTGCATTCCCCATCGGGCACCAAAGTTTGACGCAACTCAAAAATGTCAATGTTCAGGCAGAAGAGGAGTATGAGTATACAAAATATCATTTTTATCCAAACACTGCATTGGACAGATCTGAATTGTCTAAAAATGAAATGCTGATTTTGGATACAGTCGCTGCAAAATTTAGAAATTATAGCGCATCTGATTTTGTTGATTCCATACAGGAGGAAGCCGCTTTTC
>CAQBGY010001147.1 GCA_948759685.1 uncultured Eubacterium sp. | reverse complement strand
CCTGCCGCTATTCTAAATTTACCTGCAAATCGGTTTTTTATCCAGTCCAGCCTGCCCTCAACCCCTAAATCATCCGCATCATAAAATAAATAAAATTCAAATTTCTCTATTTCGTCCGGATTTTTAAATTTCAATGCAATTTTATTTTTTTGATACTGTTCAATAAGTTCATATCTTTTTTCCGTATCGGCATCACCGTTTAAATTATGGAAAAATATCAATTTTCTTCCATCTGTATATACCGCCTTGGGCACAAAAGGAGAGTCCGGGCCGGAGCCAATAATCTTTTCGCCAATAGCATCTTTCGCATAGTTATTCTTAATCTGATCATTAATCGGAAAAGGATAGTCCTTTATCTTTCGCTTATACTCCATACATCCGTATGCGCAAAGTATCTTTGAGATAAATGCAATGTCATGCACCCCTTCGCATAATACCACACTAATTATCACTTTTGCTCCCATCTGTCCGCTTTTGCGGACACTTAAATCCGGGAGGTTGAAAGTACATTTCCTTCAACTTTATCCCCCTTGTATATTTCAGCAAACTTTCTACAATTAATAAATTGCTGCAAGAATCGCCTTTTTCAGAATTACCATCCTCCTCGAAGATCAAATGAGATGCTATCCACCAAAAATTCCAGATCCTCGCCTGTAATATTCTTAATATTGACCTTTTCCTCTGCGCTGTCAACCAGATATGCGGATATTTCAGTGTTCCTATATTGATTTTTTACAAATGCGTCAATACATTCTTTTGAGTGAGTCGTGATAAATACCTGAACATTGAACTCATTGGCCAATTCTTGAATAACTCTTGTAAATTCAACCAACAAAGAATAATGAATCGCCGTCTCAAATTCATCTATCAACAATATACCATTCTTGCAGTTAGACATACCCAGCCCCAGCTCAAAAATTCTAACCAAGCCCTCTCCATAACTGGATAATTCCATATTTTTATCCATAAAACGATCCGAGTCAACCCGAAAGCTTTTTACTCCGTTTTCTTCTATTAAAAAAATATTCTTTATGCTGGGATCAACCCTTCTAATAAACTCCAGCACTTGCTCAAAAATCATTTTTCCATTTGACTTGGCTTCGATGGCTTTCGCATATAACTGATAGAGCTCTTCCGGCCGATAATAATATGGACTGCTGTATATGGCCTTACAGATATGTTGTATCGACTCATATTCCCTTTCCGGTGGATTCTTCCCATACAAATGGAGCTTCATCTTGGCAGCTTTATCTTCTATTAAGCCATCTGCCTGAATGGATGTAATATAATCGTCGTGCTTTTCCACTTGATGATCAGATCGGAAGAGCGTCGTGTAGGGAAAGAGTGTAGATCTC
>CAQBGY010001146.1 GCA_948759685.1 uncultured Eubacterium sp. | reverse complement strand
TTCCACACAATTTTTGGCTTAGAAAAATCCTCCCAATAACTGATGCTATCTTGTGTTTCAAACCATTCGTTACTGGTTTTCTTTCGGGCTTTTATTTTTTTATCATTAACAATATGAGTTTTTCCTGTTTGTTCCAAACGATGTATGCCAATTGACAGAAGATAATTTTTCACTGCAGGATAACTTTCTATATCATAATGCCGAGAAGGAAATGTGGCAATAATCCATAAGTCCGCCCACTCATATTCATATCTCTTGATATCCCTGCCACGAAGAATCGGTCGTATAAGTTCAGCCGTTTTTTGACGTTCGTCTTCTGTCTGACAATTCGCCAATATCTCATCACGTTTTTCAGTGTTGATGATAAATGCGTCATTAAATCCTGTCTTAATACCGTAGTTGATTTGAATGTTCCAGTCTTTCAATGGGATTCCCACAGCCTCAATTTTCCGTTTGATACTCTGCTCAATAGGCGAGAGTATCACCCACGAATCAGAGGAAACAAAGCCGCACTCCACACACTCTTGCTGCACAAAATCGCTCCTTATGTTTCTACCATAAAAGTCTTGATAAATCGAGCGAGCGTATTTCTATCCACTTTACAAATTTTAGCGATTTTGCGCTGTGAAACTTCAGCTTTCAATAGTTCTTGTATGAGAATTTTCTTACCATGGAGTTTGTACTTCTCTGGGGCACTCTTTTTCCCTTTAGGACGTCCCAATACCACCCCCTCTGTTTTTTTTCGTGCCAAAGCTTCTTTGGTTCGTTGGCTAATAAGGTTACGCTCAATCTCAGCTGACAGTCCAAAAGCAAAAGCCAACACCTTACTTTGAATGTCCTCCCCCAACCGATAGTTATCCTTGATTGTCCAAACCCTACATTCCTTGCCCATGCAAATATTCAGAATTTCCATTATCATAAAGAGATTACGCCCCAATCTGGACAATTCAGCACAGATAATCAAATCATCTTTCTGTACCTTGTTGAGCAACTTTCCAAGTTCTCGTTTGTTGTAGGCTTTTGTTCCACTAATGGTTTCCTCAATCCAACCATCAATTTTCATTTTTTGATTATCGCAGAAATTATTGATTTCAAAACGTTGGTTTTCTACCGTCTGCTTGTCACTGCTTACTCTAATGTATCCGTATATCATATATCTAATTATAAATGTTTATAGATATATAATATGAATAGTTTTTCATGATAAACCTAAGAAAGCATTGATTTTACGTTTAATTCTTTGCCGTTTCTTCCTTAACTAACTTTCAATTTCCATTTTTATATAGTACAATTGATTTTTATTTGTATATTTGTAATAGTCAGAAGTATTTTATTTGACTATCAGTGTATTATATGAAAC
>CAQBGY010001145.1 GCA_948759685.1 uncultured Eubacterium sp. | reverse complement strand
CTGACATTGAGGTTTATGTGGATGGGATTGCTTCCATGCAGATTCAAAACCTCAACTCCCTTGTCGATACTGTCCGGCACGAAATCATAGAACGCTACCGCCCCGGAGAAGATGACCCGTACCTTCGGATTTTACAGGCTGCACACATTGAGGATGACGAATATTTCAGCCACATGATACAGGACGATATAAGCGCAATCGTCCGTGACATCCGTGCCGCACACAAGTCTGACAGTGAGAGTGCGCCGCCAACTACCATTGCAGAAGAATTGAAGCAGGATTTAGAGGATGTCGCAAATTTCAAGGGAAGCCCCCTTGAAAAGCAGGCTGCGCTTTACTGCAAGCGGCTGGGTATCAATTATAACAAGCTGTCTGATGTGGAGTTCCGGCAGCTTGTACATATCCTTGAAAAATCGAAATTCTTCAAAAGCTATGTCGGCCAGAGGAAGAAACGGAAATAAGAAAACCGCTGTTGCATGGTTGTGTACGTTTCCATGTAGCAGCGGTTTTGCGCTGGCGGTATTTTGTTGGGAGCGTGGCTTGACTGGAATTTATTCAATTTCCTTTTTTAGAAAGAAGAAGCCATCCATACGCTGAACAAGTTCCCAACCATCGGCTCCCAATTCATTTAATTTTGTTTCAAACTCCTGCGCAATCTTTTCGTATTGTTTAGTACTTACAGCTAAAGTAGTTGCGATTGTTAGCACTTTGTATTCATATTTTTTCACTTGAAGATACCCCCATTCAAATCAAAGTTTTTTGATTCATCAAACTGGAATTTTAATAACTTATCAATCCCAATATAATATTATCATATGGTCTATTTTCTTATGGTCAGTCATCTCAATAATACAAGGATTATTCTCTTTATGAGCTATAAGCCATACTTTACAGTTCCCACATTCATCACTATAGCCAACAAAAGAAATATCACTTGGTTCAGCAACACCACTTTCTTCAATAAGTGCCTCTATTTTGGAAATAGGCAGAACTGTGTCAATCCAAAGAGCATCGGCGTATGTTGATTTTTCTCCTTTACTATTTGTGATTTCATAGCCATAAGTAGATACATATATTGCACTATCTGAGTCAGCAACCTTAATCTGCGCTACAAGGTTTCGTAGGGAAGTAATATCTTCTTCATCTAAACAGAAGCTGTTATAATCCCTACTTTTTTCATCAAAATAATTATTAAATTCCATCAGAACATCATCATTCAAATCAAATTTTCTTGGATTAAAAACTGTTTCTAACACTCCCATATTTTATCCCTCAAATTCTGAATTTTTCGTTCTCCACAAATTTTCAGCAAACTTGAATTCTGATAAGACATATTTTATACCATTTATTAACTGTTATATCTTATCTTCA
>CAQBGY010001144.1 GCA_948759685.1 uncultured Eubacterium sp. | reverse complement strand
CGTCCTGGTCTGACAGGTAAAAGATTCTTCTGTATCAGTTTCTCAACATCAGGTGGGGAAATATCATTCCGCATGAAATACCGGCATATGTGAATCGCTATTGTGTAATTCATCTGGTATGTATGTTTTGTATCTTTTTGACGGATCACTACATTCATTGTGATGATCTCACAATAATTATAGAGGATCAAGCGTGCATAGATTTCCTGCATGATATACTCCACCTTTTTTGAATGGAAACAGCTTAGCCCAATGGCATATTTTAGTTCCCGGAAGGACGTTTCTATGCCCCATCTCATTGCATAAAGCTTTTTAATTTCTCCCATTGGAAATTCTTCCTTTGGCAGATTTGTAATAATACACTCATAGGAATCCTCCGTAATGGCAAACCGCACAACCCGGAAGTCCATGGGATAAAAGAGGCGATCCTCCAAATCCACATAATCAAAAGGGCTCGTTTTCTCAAGTATCTTATAAAGTTCCGGATGCGCTTTTACCTCTTTAGTTTTTTTACGGGTGAAAATAAGATGCATCTGATGGTCAAACTCTTCTTTCCCCGGAAGGCGGAAACTTCCGGCCATGCCACCGCCGCTCCCGTCTTTCACACGGATCAAGTAATACATCCCTTTTTCCTGTACATGTGCAAAAATGTTATAAGCCTCATACCCCCTGTCAGCAATAAAGATTGTTTTCTTCTCTCCGGCGTAACGGTCAACCATCTGTGTCATTGCAGAATATTCGTTTTTCCTGCGGGCTGGCTGGATGAGCACATCCACATACCTTTTACTGCACAAGTCAAAAAGCGCATTCAGATGAAGCTGGTTGTACCCTTTATCTGTGGTGTTCGCTTGGAAATAGGTATCTTTATCATTGGGATTGTGGGCGATATTCAGATCTGATCCATCACATGCCAGCAATTGGTATCCTTTATATTTTTTCCCAAAGGAAAAACAGGAATTAAATTCGTGGAACAGAAATGTCCATGCCTGGGGAAGGATTTTGTTCCTCTGTTGGCTGAAAGCCGAGGCTGAGGGAGTATCCGGAGAAAACTTAAAGTAATCCAGAAGTTCTTTTTTAATAGAAGAACTCTCCATAGAGAGAAGGAATTGGATTGTGGATGCAAAGTCAAGTTTCCTGGTGCGTGAAAAATCCGCTTCAGGATTTTTAGAAAACAGCCATGGAAACGCTGCCATTTCTCCAATTAAAGACAGTAATTGATTTTTTACCTGTTCTGCAAATATCATAGGCGATACCTCCTAAAATGTAATACATTCAAGTGGCTTCGCCGCAAATTTTTTGATATTTGTCAAGTGTTTTTGAAAAAGTTACAAAAAAAGAGCAGGGTACATATTTCTATATACCTTGCTCTGTAAG
>CAQBGY010001143.1:243-1383 GCA_948759685.1 uncultured Eubacterium sp. | reverse complement strand
GGATGCTCATTGTTCCGAAAAATCATTGCTGTTCGATGAAAACCATATATTCGGATACGGAATTTATAGTATTTACTAATAGACTTGTGAATGCTTTGGTTGCTTGCTATGGCCCTGTTATTGCCTTTGAACATGGCCCCAATCGTGAGGGTTCTGATACATCTTGTGGAACCGACCATGCTCATATTCATCTTGTGCCATATCATTCTCTAACAGCAAAACTTGAAAGTATGGATTTGGAATGGAAGACATGCTGTGCGTCTCAAGTTGATACACTTGTGGGAACAAACGAGTATCTGTTTTATTGTGAACCTGGCGAAAAATGGGAGGATCCGACTGGATATGTACATATTTTAAAAGCACCGATTTCTCAGTTTTTTAGACAGGTAATCGCTGAGGCTCAGGGCGTTTTTGATAAGTTCAACTATAAAACGAATCCCGATATCTCACTTACTCTAAAAACCATTGAAAAGATGCAGGAGTATTTTTCTGTACGTAGTGAGGGTGAAAAATGACTGGAAATGATACCATCGAGAAAGATAATGTAATGGGAGAAATTGAGCCTCCCGTTCAGGATGTAATTGAACTAAATGTCAATACTGATGGGAGAAAGCCCTACGAATGGATGTCAAAATATCCAGATGAAGCACGTGCTGAAATGAGAGGAGAGGCAGTTTACATTGGCATAGTTTTGGTTCTGTCTTTTCTGGGATTGCTTCTTAATTGGTGTGGATTAATCAGTTGCTGGTTAAGAATAGAGGAATTAAAAAGGGTTTCTTTTGAGGGAATTATATTTTACTTCTTCGCAGGTCTGTTAGGAGGCACGATCTTTGGCATAAAATACTTTTACAGAGTAGTTGCGAGGGGGTATTGGACCCAGGATAGAAGATACTGGAGAATATTTTCGCCATGGATTTCATCTTGTGTAGCGTTAGTTGTAGGATGTATGGTTGTTTCAGGTTATATTAATTCTTCACAATCCCCCTCCACCGCTACAGGAATTTGCGTTGGATTTATTGCTGGCTATTTTGCAGATGAAGCAGTTGGCAAAATGTCTGAAGTAGCAGTAGCCTTGTTTGGTTCTAATAGCAAAGCAAAGTGAGGTGCTTAGATTGGCACAATCTCCTAAACTAAATCCTA
>CAQBGY010001143.1:0-233 GCA_948759685.1 uncultured Eubacterium sp. | reverse complement strand
CCCTACACGACGCTCTTCCGATCTAGACCGGAGTTGAGATTATTAATGCTGAAAAAGTTACAATAGATCTTGTTGGTGAGAAAGCTTTTGGATTGGCTTCGTTACCAGCAAAATGGACATTACCATTTTTTGTTATTTCTGATAAATTGTTTGATGACTATGTTGAAAAATCCGAGTTTGAGAATTTGACATCAAAATGGGAAACGGCAGTAATTTCCGCCGCCGAGCACTGT
>CAQBGY010001142.1 GCA_948759685.1 uncultured Eubacterium sp. | reverse complement strand
TCCCTACACGACGCTCTTCCGATCTGACCTACAAGAGGTATGCTTGGTTGGAAACTGTATCGGAACACATCGGGAACAGGGAGGATAAGGGGATGGATTTACAGTTTACAAATACACAGAAACTGGAGATTAAGAAGGCTCTAAAGCGGGGGATTTATCAGGAACTGCATGACAGGGATTTTCTTACAGATGTGCAACTAAATGAATTGCTGGGAAGAAATATGTAGGATTTTACTTGCGCATCATAGATTGCCAGATTATACTGTAAGTGGTGATGTGTCCTAAAGAAGAAGGAGGACACCATGAAAAACGAAACTTCGCATCGTTATAATAAACTTAGAGTTGCTGCATATTGTAGAGTTTCAACAGATAAGGATGACCAGACAAATTCCCTGATCAGCCAACGCCGCTATTTTGCGGATTATATTAACCGGCATGAAGATTGGGTGTTAAATGATGTATATTATGACGAGGGTATCAGCGGGACGCAGACAAAAAAGCGTGCCGGATTCAATGCAATGATTGATGAAGCTATGCAGGGCGGCATAGACTTGATTTTGACTAAAGAGGTATGCCGTTTTGCAAGGAATACGGTTGATACGCTCTCATACACAAGAAAGCTGAAAGATAGGGGAATCGGCGTTATATTTACCATTGACAACATAGATACCAGAGATGCGGACGGAGAATTGCGGCTGACCATTATGGCAAGTATTGCGCAGGAGGAGAGCCGCAAAACCTCTGAACGTGTGAAATGGGGACAAAAACGCCGCATGGAACAAGGCGTAGTCTTTGGGCGTGATATGTTGGGCTATACCGTCCAAAACGGCACATTGTTTGTCAACGAAGAAGAAGTTCCCATTGTTCGTGCTATTTTTCATAAATTTACGAATGAGGGCAAAGGCACTCATGTAATCGCAAGGGAGTTGCTGGAGGAAGGAATGCGCCCTATGCGGGTGAAACTGTGGTCAAACACGATTATACTCAGAGTGTTGCGAAACGAAAAATATGTCGGCGACCTGTGCCAGAAAAAGACTTATACGCCGAATTATCTGACACACGCAAAGAAGTACAATCGAGGTGACGAAGAAATGGTTTATTTGAAAGACCACCATAAACCGATCATTGACAGAGAATTATGGAATCGAACGCAGGCGGAATTATTACGTCGTTCCCCGTCAGAAGATGTAAAATCAAAGCATAGCAATCGTTACTGGTGCAGTGGAAAACTTTACTGCGGTTTGTGCGGCCAGCGTTATGTCAGCAGAACGAAAAAGCTGAAAAATGGCACCATCTACAAAGCATGGAGATGTTATGCCGCCGCCAATCATGGGGCAAAAAAGATTTCTTCTTTTGGGGAGGAAATCGGCTGTGATAACGGCTCTATTA
>CAQBGY010001141.1 GCA_948759685.1 uncultured Eubacterium sp. | reverse complement strand
ATTGGGGTGGGAACCCGAGATGGACTTCGGGCAGCTGGTGACAGAAATGATAACAGATGGAGGACGAATTCGTGTATAAAGAAGTAGAGAAATGCAGGATATGTGGAAACAGCAATTTGGTAAGGATTATGGACTTGGGGACAATGCTGTTGACAGGAGTGTATCCCCTGCCCGGTGAAGAGGTAGAAGAAGGTCCTTTGGAACTGGTTAAATGTGACGGAGATGATGTATGTGGGCTTGTCCAGCTCAAACATTCTTTTGAGGCTGAAAAAATGTATGGTGGAGGATACGGATACCGTTCCGGGCTGAACTTGTCCATGATGGAGCATTTGCGGGAAATTACGAGCGATATTAGAAATAAGGTTGAGATAAAAAAAGAAGATCTTGTAATTGACATTGGCAGCAATGATGGAACCCTGCTGGGAACCTATATTGATGCAGGCGTTGACTGTACTTTTGTCGGGATAGATCCAACCTGTGAGAAATTTAAGAAATATTATAAGGAAGGAATTGCGTTAGAACCGCATTTTTTTGATGCGGATCTTATCAGGAAAAAGTATCCATCAAGAAGAGCGAAAGTAGTTACTTCCATCGCAATGTTTTATGATTTGGAAGATCCTGTCCACTTTGCGGAAGACATTGCGCAAATTCTGGAAGATGACGGAATCTGGGTAATGGAGCAGAGCTATCTGCCGCTTATGATCGAGACGAATTCTTATGATACAGTCTGTCACGAACATCTTGAGTTTTATACGTTAAAGCAAATTGACTGGATTGCGGAAAAGGCGGCGTTAAAGGTAATAGATGTGGTGACAAACGATGTAAACGGCGGAAGCTTCAGGGTTGTCTTGGCAAAGAAAAACGCCAGCTTCAAGGTTTCGGATACCGTGCTTGCAATGCGTAAGAGCGAGGAGAGGAATGGGTATAATGACTTGGAAGCCTTTGAGGGTTTTCAAAAAGCTGTGGTGAGCCATAAGGAAACGCTGATAAATTTTCTGAAGAAATGCAGGCAGGATGGAAAAGTTGTTTTAGGATATGGTGCATCTACAAAGGGAAATGTTGTTTTGCAGTATTGTGGTATCACTTCGGAGTTATTACCTGCCATAGCAGAGGTGAATTCTGATAAATATGGTCATGTTACCCCAGGAACGCATATTCCCATTATATCGGAAACGGATGCGAAGAATATGAATCCTGATTATTTCCTCGTGCTGCCGTGGCATTTTAAGAAAAATATATTAGAGAGAGAAGCGGAATATATTCGCTATTCAGGATGCAAATTTGTTTTTTATCTTCCTGAATTTGAGATAGAATAGCAGACGAAAGGGAATAAAAGAGATGCCAAAGGCTGCCATGCAGTTTTCAATATTACAGAATAAGCTTGTTATTGCAGATCGGAA
>CAQBGY010001140.1 GCA_948759685.1 uncultured Eubacterium sp. | reverse complement strand
ACAGACACCAGTTCCTCCGGATACCATCAAAATTCCTGCGGAACTGTTTTTATACTATGAAAGAGTGGATGAGTGGACTGAAACTATTTTGTTAAAATGAAATGCTAAAACAGCCCTTTTTTGTTCATATGCAAACACGGAAACTCTGCATACTATCACGGAAACGCATCAGAGCAGCCTTAAATGCTGTACCAGCTCATGCGACTCCTCCGCATTCTTTCTTGGTGACTTACAACATTGTGGCGTAATTTCCTATAAGGTAAAAACATGAAACGCCATCCGGCGCATCACTATGCTTAGCCTCTAAAACAATTCCCTGCTCCACTGCGGCTTTGCAAAGCCCTACCACACTCTCTTTATCCTTGAAAAATACGTGTCCCAAAAAACGGACTCATTATTCTTCTACACATCTGCCCTTGTATAGAATGTCGCTTTTCCTTTTCCATGCCTGTCAACAACCCCATCCTTCATCAGTTGTGTCAACGAATTTTCTACAGAAGCCTTAGACAGGAACGGCACAAGTTCCATGATCTCACTCTTCGTAAATTTACCGATTTTTTCACAAACTGCTTTTCTGACCATTTCTATTGCGACATCCTTTGTGACATCTTTTGTGACATTTAGGGCTTTGGTATCTAAAACTTTGGCACCTTGGAGGGCAGAAAATTTCACCATAATATCTTCTCCATGAACAATATACTCAGGATCATCTGCCCCGAGATTTTTGCAGGCATCCCGAATCTTCTGAATCCCTCGTCCCCAGCTCTCAATATATCCTGCACGATAAAATACTTTTGCAATATCAGGATTGTATGGCTTTGATACATGTGTGCTTATAAGTGTCTCAACCGTCCAGCCAAAAGGCAACATGCTGCAATTACTGATATACAGCGATTTCAGCATCAAAAAATATATACATTTTTATCCAATCAAAATTTTAGCAAAATTAGAAATAGCCAGTTCCTTTCACGCTGACCCTGATATCCTTTAACAATTATTACACAATTTAACGATATACTTACTTCATAACGGTAGTCTCTGAACTTTGTAGTATAATACTCTTCAACATCCTACATTAACCAAATTATGAAATCAGTTCTTATTGTCAACAAAAGTCCAGCTTGTAAAACGCTATACTGATTTCTTCGAATTGACAGCGGATGATTTCCGTAGATTTTCAATCTGCTCCAATCATCACAGGGGAAGCTACACTTCCCCTTTTGTCAGGAATATAAACCTCAGATATGATTTTTTGTTCCAAAACCCTAAATGTAAACTTGCATTGCTTACCGCAACGGCTATAATAGTGCTATAGTTTTGAACGAGGAGGCGATATACCATGTTTAATGAGAACCTTAAAAGGTTGCGTAAGGAAAAAGGGGTCTCTCAAGAAGAACTTGCTGTAAAGCTGAATGTTGT
>CAQBGY010001139.1 GCA_948759685.1 uncultured Eubacterium sp. | reverse complement strand
ACACTTGAGGCTATGCCTTCTTTTTTGTCATTTTTCAGATTTGCTCATTTATAGTTTGTAAATTCTTTACTTCAATCAATGTTTCCTGTCTGCATTTCGGGCAATAGAGAGGATAATTTTTCAAAACCGTATCTTCTCTGATTCTATCACGAGTTTTTTGCCACAAACAGGACAGCGTATCCATTCCGCCACAATCTATTACACCTTTCTTTTACTGCAATATACAACAATAGCCTGTTTGACAAAATCAGCAGTTCCATCACCGCCTGCGTTATCAATATTGTTCCTAAAGCGTTCATCACCTACATACATTTCACCCAATCCACTAAGCACTTTATTGGTGCATTCATAATAATTATCAGTTATAAATTTCTGTATTGCAGCGATTCCGTTTTGTACTTCATCAGCATTAGGTGTTAAATGCTTTAATTTTCCTAATTCAGAAAATATTTTCAACAGTTCGTTTGCAATCTTGCTATAACTACCTCCGTTTCGGGCAATATCCTTTTGCATGTAATCTTGATACTCTTTGGTATTGCCCCACTTTGCTTTGATTTCCGCTTTATACTTTTCGATCTCGCTTTTGCCGAAAACCTCAAAATTCATTGTCGTTATTCCCTTGTTTTGAATTTCACGTGCAAAGGTAATTAGTTCCTCTATATGTTTACATTTTAATTCTAACAGCTCAATTTGTTGAGAAATAGCTTCTGATGCGTCAAAGTTAGGGCTGTCAAGAATTGCTTTAATTTCCTTTAAAGGAAATTCTAACTCACGGAACAATAAAATACTTTGCAACCGGCTAAGTGCTGTATCGTCATACATTCGATAGCCCGCTTCAGTTAATCTCGTAGGTTTCAAAATCCCAATTTCATCATAATAATGAAGTGTACGGGCAGTGATACCAGTCAATTTAGCAACTTCATGGACAGACATGGTTTTTTTAGTCATTCCAAAAATCCTTCGCAACGTCTAAAATTTCTTTTGCAGGTAAGAGTGTCGCTTCAATTATACTTTTACCAGTTTTTTTCAAGAAATGCTTCACAAAATAATAGCCGCAGGCATATCCTGCACAATAAGGCAGCCCAACAGGGGGATAGTTTTGTAAAGCCGCCATTTCATCGCCATATAAATAAGCATTGAGATTTTCAAGCCCCTGCACATCCAGTCCGTCATAAATAATTGGTTTGATATATTCATTTAGCATTTTCGTATCTGTTTTTTTAACCCACGGTCCTGCCTTATCTTCTCCATACAAATATGTGGCAAAGTTTTCTGCAAGCCCCTCACTGACCATCATTTCTCCGAGTGTAATATCATTTTTCCATTTAATAAACTGGAAACGCACATTATGATTAGTTTCATGTGCAAGCGCAACTAGAAGATGCTAATTTTTTCTCAAACGGCATCATTATCTCATAACGATAAATATCGTCTTTCT
>CAQBGY010001138.1:311-1441 GCA_948759685.1 uncultured Eubacterium sp. | reverse complement strand
ACTTAAGGGGATAACAAAGCGTTTGCCGTTCCAGACACCTCCATTCATTATTGTTTGGTTATATGGCTCCCAGTCAAAATGATCCGCCTGAAAAAAGGGGTCCATATCAGCAAAAATTCCTTGCCGGACCAGCTTTTCGACATCCATTACTTCATCGTTGATGATAAAGACATCCGGTCCCTCACCGGTCATGATTTGGGCGGCAGTCTGGTTATATAATTCCATCATGGCTTCATAAGACGCACCTGCGTCCGATTTGATTAATCCCACTTCCACATCAGGGTACAGCTCCTTATAGCTGGCCAGCGCCGCCCTCATCATTTCACTGTCTTTATTCTCTCCAATATAAAAGATCGATAATCTTTCATTGCTCTGAGACACAACAGCGGGATCCTGCCAAATCGAGTCAGCCATTTGTGACGTGCCACAGGCTGGCAGCAGAGCGGCCAACAGCAACAGAAAATACAGCATTTTTTTCTTCATAGCGGTCATCGCGTCAACCGTAAGTAAACAGTTGATTTCCTTTCTTGTAGAATGATCTTTTGGGCATAAATATAAAGAAGTATCATTTTTAGAATATACCATCTGTTAAAAAAGTCTATTTTTTGAGAATCTATAATACTTTGACATGTCTTTTACCCCATGCTAGTCAGTTGTATATTTTTTCGCCTGATATTGGTAAAGTTCGCTAAAACGGCTATCTTCTTTTTGGAGAAGTTCTTGTCGAGTCCCTTGTTCAATGATATGTCCATACTCTAGTACCATGATCCAATCCGCCAAATGGACATTAGTTAACCTATGCGAAGTGAGTAATGTTATTTTCCCTATTGTGCGCTCTTTTAAATTTTCAAATATTTTAAATTCCGCCTCCGGATCAAGTGAAGAAGAGGGCTCATCAAGAACTAAACAAGAACTATTTGCATACAATGCCCGAACAATCGCAACCTTTTGGTGTTGCCCTGCAGATAATTCAATCCCTTCTGCAGAGAAATTACGCGATAAATATGTGTCCATGTCACCATAGCAAGCTGACATAATATCTTCTGCATCGCACTCGCGCAAAAGGGTTCTAACCTGTCGTATTGTATTTTCTCTTTTTTCATTATTTAGGATGATATTTTCCAGTAAAG
>CAQBGY010001138.1:0-301 GCA_948759685.1 uncultured Eubacterium sp. | reverse complement strand
GTAAAAGCGAATTTGGACCCATTTTGAAAATATATTCCATAACAACGACGTAATTCTGCTAACTTATATTCTCTTATATCAACACCATTAATTAACACCTTCCCTTCTGTAGCATCGTACAAACGAAAAAGGAGTTTAATTATCGTGGATTTACCAGAGCCATTTTTTCCGACTAAAGCCACTGTTTCACCACATTTTATAGAAAAGTTTACATTTTCTAGGACCTGTATAGTGGTTCCAGGATAAACAAATCCTACGTTAACAAATTCAATACTTTCAATCCTCTCAATACTTCTAGATC
>CAQBGY010001137.1 GCA_948759685.1 uncultured Eubacterium sp. | reverse complement strand
ACCATCCAATGCTACACGCATAATTGCAATGGGTTCAATCATGACGTAATAGTTCATTGCCTGTAAATCTTGGATGGTGTAAGGGGTAGTACCTAGATGATTTGCCATGTCTTTGAGAATATCAGTCAACTGGTCGTTATCATCAAAATAGTCCCTGACTGTCTGTATGTTGACCGCCTTACTTTTTGTACCAACAGTACGTGGGAGATTGGAACGGTGGACGAAAGAATAATTTTGGTCACGACTTGCATTCTCTTTTCTAAGCGCAATCGTTCCACCGTCTTTGTACTGAAGCTTATTCTTTTTCTTTGCTGGGGCATCAAACGCTGAATTCGCAAGCCACGCATCAACTACATTTCCTGCTTCCATGTCCTGGATAAAATCGACTGGATCTTGTTTTAGATTTCCAGAACTGTCCACTATGGAAATTCTTGCACCATAATCTCCATCCCAGTCCCACCCGGCAACTGGTGTACCGTGTTTTCCATTCCATGAGCCAGTCAGGTTTGGGTCTTCTGCCCTGATTGGTAGAATTGGTAATAGCGAAAACAAGAGAACAAAAATCAGTCCTCCAAGTATCAACTTTCTTCTTTTCATAGAATCCCTCCTTGCAAAAAAGGTAACTGTAATTCCTGCAAGTTGGTATAGGGACATGAAAAGATATTTGAGGTTGATTTTGGAGGGCTGATTGTGAGGTGCAGAGCGTGGTAGGGATAACTATAGTATAAAAAGGAAAAGGAACAAGCCTACCAAAATAGACTCGCTCCTTCCTACGCAACAAATATTTGCTACTACGATCATAACGGGGGCATCAACTCTTCTTCCAGATAAGAAGACAAAAGTTCTCTTACTTCAGAATCTTCAACCTCCGCAACCGCCTTACGGCACTCCTCACGTAACGGCTCAAACATCTCCTCCATGTGAAAAAACGGTTTAACATGGTTGTATAAAGCACTCCGTCCTTCCGAATACTTGTAATCCACTGCTTCTTTCGGTGTTGCCCCACTGCAATCGACACTCTCAATCGCCTCCTGCACAAACCGAATACTAGATTTTTTAGAATCTTCCATTCCTGTTACTCCTTTCGACTTTGCCTAATAGTTACTGCATGAGATTGTACAGCAATCACAGAAAAATCCCCCTGCCATGAAAGATTCCCCTAACTTCCTGCTGCACCTAACCATAGTAATCCGTGCAGGACTGTTTGGTTAGATCCATTAGAACTTATCGTATATTTATTCCACTAAACCTGTTGTATGCTCCCTTAATACAATAAGTTCAAAGCCATAGACAAGCATCAGATAATCAAGCATAATAGAGAGAAAAACGAAGGAGCATCCTATCATGAATACATTAAATAACTATATCACACAATACCTTGAACACTGCCAGTATAGAAAAAGATTAGATCCCAAGACACTCAAAGCCTATCAGATTGATTTGA
>CAQBGY010001136.1 GCA_948759685.1 uncultured Eubacterium sp. | reverse complement strand
TTCTGACGCAACCATGCTTCCAACTCCGCTTTCTCAAAATAAAGCATTTTGCCCTGCGGCTTGTAATGGGGTATCAAGTTACCCGAAGTCAACTTGTACAGGTAACTTTTAGAAAGGTTCAAGAACCTGCTCGCTTCATCGAAGCTAAGCACATTCTTTGAAAGGAACACTAATTTTTCGAGTTCTGAAACTCTTAACTCTAAATCTCTTTCCATATTGTTTAGGAATTTAGGTGAAACAATATGAAGGTGCGCACCCTCGTTTTTTTTGTTAACGGGGGGCAAAGTTAAGAGGTTGAAAATGAAGTCTAATTGACCTTTGTTTGAGCGTTCAATCTATGCTCAACCTTTTTTCAGTTGTTTGATGTACTTGTCTATGATTTCATATCCTTTCGGATAGATGTTTTTTGCTTGGTCTGTTGCACTGGATAAGTCAGTACGTGTAAGTGGTTCTCCTTTTATCTTTCCTAATATCAGCTTATTGTTCGCTATGACAGACTGCCATTCATAAACAATATAATTATAACAGCTAAGTTGCATCATAAAATAGGCTAACAGACGGGTATTATTAACTTTCAATACCCCATTCAGTTTGCAGTTGAAAAAATCGGTAAGTATTTTGGCATTGACGGTAGTAGTAAACATATTCGCTTCATTCACACAGTCGGTCAGAAGTTTGATTTCATTGGCTTTCAACGTGAACTTGAAAGGATTGCTTTTGCCCACAATCTTGGTTGGATTAGTATCTGCATTTTCCTCTTTCTCTTTTGGCAAGGCTTGCTCTTGAATGGCAACCGCATCTGTATGGTAATTGCTTTCCTGTTCTTGCAGATAGCGCAAATACTTGGAAAGCACAACAAGATTAACGATAATGGACAAATAGGGAAGCCGCCCATCATAACAGGACGGTTCATGCAAATATGCGTCCATATCAAAATCAGAGCAGCGGAAACCGATATACTTTTTTCTTTCATCAGAATTCAAGTCCTCAAAATAACCGCTTTCCCACAAAAAATCGGGAATATCCATATCCGATACAATGTTACGCACGACACAGTATTTTTGTTGGATGGCTACAATATTTTCAGTCACACGGAAAATTTCTTGCCGCAAATAATCCTTTAACTGTGCTTGCGTCAAATATTCACGTTTTAAAAATAGTGCATCTACTTTAGTTTTATAGTCATGAGCTATACAACTATCTAATATCTTCTGTATTTCTCTGAAATTGTTTTCCATATGATTTTCCATAATCGTGTGCCTTTAAACGTTCTTACTACAAATATAAGGTAAGAATCTCACTTTTCCCGAAAACATCGGCAATAATAAGGTAGATAAAGATAGGATAAGCGTTAAGAAATCATAAAGATATGGGGAAGAAAACTATTAAAGTACACCTTTTCTTTGTATTCGTCATTCAGTACACATTTAGTACGCCCTATAAAAG
>CAQBGY010001135.1 GCA_948759685.1 uncultured Eubacterium sp. | reverse complement strand
ATAAGCAAATATAATAAACTTTTGGATGATTATATTTCAGCAATAGACGGATAAGTGTATAAAGAAACTCAAAAACTTAATGAAATAAATCAAGAGGCAACTAATGCAAAGGTGAATGTTTAAGCATATGATTGATGGCAAAGTGCAGGCAGAAAAATTATTCTGAGTGAATTGATTTATGTAAAGATGACGAGGACAGCATCTATAAGGTGCTGTCCTTTGATAATATCTTTGGTGTTCTTGATTTCTGCCCTTACTGTCAGTTTGGACAAAAATTCTTTAAATTTCGCGAAAGGGGAATTGTTTTCTGGAAACGGGTGGTGTATAATTTAACCTATCAAAGAAGTCCCTCGTTTTTAAGTCGTAAAATATAAAGTGGTGGGTAATTGGGACTTTTTTGTGTCAGGTAGGGGAGGCTCCATCTGACAAGCTGCGATAGTAGTAAAGGGATATGAGGAAATGTATTGCAGTTGAAAATAGATATGGTATAACGATTAGAAAGGGACAACTTGTGATGAAAATATTTGATAATATCACAGATATCGTCCGGGATGATTTGAAAGAAAAGATACAGCGTGGCAGTAAGGTTTCCATAGCGGCCGCCTGCTTTTCCATGTATGCATACAAAGAGTTGAAAGGCCAATTAGAGCAGATAGAAGAATTCCGTTTTATCTTTACTTCTCCGACCTTTGTTCAAGAGCGTGCTGAAAAGCAAAGGCGTGAATTCTACATTCCAAGACTTAACAGGGAAACCAGCCTATATGGAACAGAATTTGAAATCAAGCTGCGCAATGAAATGACCGGGCGGGCTGTTGCCAGAGAATGTGCTGAGTGGATCAGGCGTAAAGCCACCTTCAAATCCAATGTTACCAGGGAAAATATGGGTGGATTTATGACAGTCGATTCCTCTGTTGAGCAGACCGCCTATATGCCCCTGAATGGCTTTACCACAGTGGATATCGGCTGTGAGCGAGGCAATAACAGCTACAATATGGTCAACCGGATGGAAGCACCGTTTTCCACCCAGTATATGCAGTTGTTTGAAACACTCTGGAATGACCGGGAAAAGATGCAGGATGTGACAGATATGATTATCTCCAACATCAGTACGGCCTATAATGAGAATTCGCCGGAGTTCATCTACTTTATGACGCTGTACCATGTTTTTAGTGAATTCTTGAATGATATTTCCGAGGATGTTCTGCCCAATGAGGCGACCGGCTTTAAGCAGAGCAAAATCTGGAGTATGCTTTATGATTTTCAGCGGGATGCTGTTCTTGCCATTATCAATAAGCTGGAGCAGTATAATGGTTGTATCCTGGCGGACAGTGTTGGTTTGGGCAAAACCTTTACCGCCCTTGCCGTAATAAAATATTATGAGAACAGGAACAAGTCCGTGCTTGTTCTTTGTCCCAAAAAGCAGATCGGAAGAGCACACGTCTGAACTCCAGTCACG
>CAQBGY010001134.1 GCA_948759685.1 uncultured Eubacterium sp. | reverse complement strand
AGGGATTGGGCTGGCAAAACAAGGAGAGAAAGTATTAGTGATTGATGCGGACGCACAGGGAAGCCTGACCGCAAGTTTAGGCTTCACGGAGCCGGACAAGCTGGAAGAAACACTTGCCAGGGTAATGATGAACGTTATCAATGACGAGGAAACAGAAGCAGGTTATGGTATCTTAAAACATGACGAGGGGATTGACCTGTTGCCGGGGAACATTGAACTGGCGGGCTTGGAAGTATCACTTGTAAATGTCATGAGCAGGGAGCTTGTGCTTCGTTCCTACATAGAGCAGATAAGGGACAGATACAGTTATATTTTGATTGACTGTATGCCATCGCTTGGCATGATGACTATAAATGCCCTTGCCTGCGCTGACAGCGTACTCATTCCCGTTCAGGCGGCATACCTGCCCGTAAAGGGACTGGAACAGCTTATCAAGACCATTGGCAGGGTAAAGCGCCAGCTTAATCCGAAACTGGAAATTGAAGGCATTCTCCTGACAATGGTGGACAGCAGGACAAACTATGCAAGGGATATCAGCGCATTGCTGGTTGAGAATTATGGAAACAAAGTAAAGATATTTGAAAACAGAATACCGATGTCGGTACGGGCTGCGGAAACTTCCGCAGAGGGCATCAGTATTTACCAGCATGACCCGAAAGGCAGGGTTGCGGATGCGTACCAGTCCCTGACAAAGGAGGTGCTTGGCAATGGGCAGTAAGGCAGGGAGCGCATCAAAAGTCAAACTGAACAGTTTTGATGATCTATTTGGCGGTGCAGAGAATACAGCAGGAGAGCAGATTATCAGTGCGAAGCTGAGCGATTTACATACATTCAAGGGACACCCTTTCCGTGTCCTTGATGATGAAAAAATGGAGGAAACCACGGAGAGCATCGGGAAATATGGTGTGCTTGTACCCGGAATTGTAAGACCGAGGGCAGGGGGCGGCTATGAGATCATCGCCGGACACCGTAGGAAACGGGGTTCTGAAAGGGCAGGGTTGGACACGATGCCCGTCATTGTCAGAAATTATACGGACGATGAAGCTACAATCATCATGGTGGATTCCAATATCCAGCGTGAGGACATCTTACCGAGCGAAAAAGCAAAGGCTTATGCCATGAAGTACGAAGCGATGAAGCATCAGGGCAGCAAAGGCGGCAGCACCCTTGACGAAGTGGGGGAAGCTGCCGGGGAAAGCGGAAAGACGGTGCAGAGGTATGTGTGGCTTGCAAGGCTCATTGACGAGCTGCTTGACATGGTGGACAAGAAAAAGATAGGAATAGCGCAGGGCGTGGATATTTCTTTCCTGTCCGAAGAAGCCCAGCAGTGGGTAGCTGTTATCCTTGAGGAAACAGGGGCGGCAGTGAACGCTTCCCAGTCGGCAAAGCTAAAGGAATATGGGAAAAAAGGCGGGCTTACGCTGGAAATGGTCAGGCTGATACTGGAGCAGGAAAAGCCAAAGG
>CAQBGY010001133.1 GCA_948759685.1 uncultured Eubacterium sp. | reverse complement strand
GCATTGTTTATGGAGAAAGGGATTACGGCAACTTCCATGAATGATATAGCAAAAGCGGCGGGATATAGCAAAGCAACATTATATGTGTACTTTGAGAACAAAGAGGAACTTATCGGTTTTTTAGTGTTAGACAGCATGAAAAGGCTTTCCGGTTATATAACTTCTGCATTGGAGCAGCAGGAAGAAACAAAGGCAAGGTATGATATGATTTGCCGGGGGTTAGTCCTATACCAGGAAGAATTTCCTTTTTATTTCAGAATGGTGTTAGATAAAATTAACATTGATTTTGAAAGCCAAGATTATTTGCCCGAAGAGAAAGAAACCTATCAAGTCGGGGAGGAAATAAATGAAAAAATAAAGGATTTTTTAGTAAGCGGCATGAAAAAAGGCGATTTGCGTGATGACATAAAAATTATGCCTGCTATCTTTCAGTTTTGGGGTATGCTGTCAGGGCTTATCCAGTTGGCGGCAAATAAAGAAGAATACATTGAAAAAACAATACACTTATCTAAAATTCAGTTTTTAGAATATGGCTTTGATATGTTGTACCATTCGATTGAAAAGGAGTGAAGAAAATGAGAATATCTAAAAAGAAAATAATTTCAGTTATCATTTTACTTTGTTTACTTATAGGTCTAATTTATGGAGCGGTTTACTTAAAAAACGTTGCTGATTATAAACGAGCCATAAAGGAAACTGCATTTGATGAAATAGATATTGCTGATGTTTCCGATGGAATTTATATCGGAGAATATGATGTGAATTTTATATATGCCAAAGTGGAAGTAACTGTAGAAGATTGGGAAATTTTAAGTATTAATATTTTGGAGCATAGGCATGAACGTGGAAAAGCCGCAGAAAAAGTGATAGAGAAAATAATTGAGGAACAGAAAATAGATGTTGATGCAGTCTCTGGCGCAACGAATTCAAGCACGGTTATAAAAAAGGCTGTTGAAAATGCGCTCAATGGAGGACAGTAAGATATCAGCGAAATGGATACGCTGCCCTGTCTGCGGAAATAAGACCCCTGACACAATTAGAGAGGATACCGTACTTTTAAAATACTGCGAATGAGCCTTTTAGCGAAACGGAAAAGATGAATGATCGACGGGCCGGCGGCAAAAATAGTAAAACAGATTTTCAGCTTATGCGTGGCAGGGCCCGGACCGACGCAGACAGCAAAAAAGCTGAAATCCGACGGGGTAATGACGCCGACGGTTTACTGCAACACCATCCAAATCGCCGTTTTTTATTTTGCGGACGTCCCTACCCTCTCATTTTAAGTCATGCAGCCGGTTGTCCATCCTGAATTTCTTTTTTCTTGGGTCGCCCTCCGCACGGTAAACAGTTAAGCTCTCTAAGTCAAATACGGAACTCCAGACCGTTTCAAAGTCTGGCTCATTGTCATACTGGCACATAAAGCCATAATCGCCCTTTAAAAGCTGCTTGGTGGTTTCAATATAATCCT
>CAQBGY010001132.1:909-1490 GCA_948759685.1 uncultured Eubacterium sp. | reverse complement strand
TGTGCTCTTCCGATCTACTAACACCTGTGGATTCTTCGGGTTGACAATTTGTACTGAATACCTTTCGCTTAAGTAATTAAATACACGCTCAGAAGAAAGCGAGAGCCCTCCTCCATTACTTCCAAATTCCGATGTAACGAACAAGATTTTCATACTTTCTCAATCAAATATAATGTTTTGCTCTTTTTGTTGATGGGATATTTATACGTTTCCCATGATGAAATCTTATATTTTGGGAACATAGACTCTACATCTTCTTTGGATAGACGTATATGTTTCGGGAATTGAGCATTATCTCGTGTGTATGACGAGTCAATAACCTCCATAATGAAATATTGCGGCTTTCCTGCATGATTATAATAATCAAGCATTAAAGTCATATACTCATCTTTTGAATCTGCAAGATCAGCGTATGCACAGTTTACCATTAAAAGTAAATCACTCTCATAGAAAGTAGCCCCAGGGTAATCTTGATTATTGACAATATTGCCACGATTAAAAAGGTCGTCAAGACGGCGAACAGTCCTTTCGCATATTTCAGGATTTTTCTCAAAAGATATGACTTTGTCAAAGCCCAAATA
>CAQBGY010001132.1:0-899 GCA_948759685.1 uncultured Eubacterium sp. | reverse complement strand
TTTACAACGATTGTGTATCCCTGCGGAAATATCTCCAAGTCCACATCCAATTTCGATAATGCGTAGCTTTCTATCCAACTTTTCTAAAATCGAATAGACTACCTGCCAATATCGAGGGAACTCATCTTCACAGTATTGCTTACTCCAAGGCGCGACTTCCATGTCATCTAAATGGTTCAAATTATAATATCTCAGCAATGATTGAAGTTCTTCCATAAGTTGTTGAGTTGAGCTATTATTACATCATTTGAGTCGGCTAAGTCGATGGTATCTGTTGGCGAGCCTAAAATGCAAGCCTGAACTTCCATATTTGGCTGTATTCGTAATTCACCATAATTACGGCATCGATTTATATCTTTAGTAAAACACGGGGCATCAATATAAAGCACCGTGGTTATCTTTCCGTTCTTTTCGATATACCATTTGAGCGCACCATTATTTTTGTCAATGCTTTTGACAGCAATGGCATCAAGCATCGGCCGGATATGGTTTAGGAACTGATTACTGCCACTTAAGCCGATTTGCGGCAATAACTTTAATGGCAATCCACGTTCTAAAGCAAAGTCAATCAATGTGGAAATTGAGCTAAAATCATCTGACTGTACGACAGTATTAAGACCCACTTGAATATTTTCGGCACACAGCAGATCTATATTGGTGAGTATTCTATCAAGATTACCAGTAACTGTACTCCGTTTGAATGTCTCGGCTGTTGCAAAAGGGAATTGAATGTTGAATTTTATTCTTGTTCCGCTTAACACGCTTATATGTTCAGGTTTAATGAGCGATAAATTGGTGGCACAACTTATGTCGCAATCCAGATTATCATTGATATATAAAATCATATCTACAATATCTTCGTTCAAGAACGGCTCTCCACCGCTAATGTTAAACTCAGA
>CAQBGY010001131.1 GCA_948759685.1 uncultured Eubacterium sp. | reverse complement strand
CATTGCTCAGCTCATACTTATATCCTGTTTCATGCAAAGCGACCACTGGCACATCACATGCTATATGAATCCCAACCTGTACAGATGTCCCTGCATCGCTTACCATCTGAAATAAAGTTGATTTTCCCGTCGCACTATCCCCTCTTATCAGCGTAAACTTCCTGTTGATCGTAATTTTAAACTGAATATCTCTTTTATTCTGTACTAAAATGTCATGCTGTGTCTCCATAACAGATACTCCTTCTCAAATTCTCTGGCATTGTGACAAATGGCTCCGTCACGCACAATGTACATATCAAACTCTAAGCTGCCAAAATTCATCGGATATGCCAGATAAATTTCAAAATCCTTTTTTCTGCTCAGCTCTGCCAGCAGCGCCGAACAGTTGTCACCGCAACTGTTGGCATTGCTAATCACAGTATTATCTGCGTTCATCGTAATCAATGCCTTCGCCCCGCTACTGATTTCGCGGAGTGTAATCGGTCCCAACACCGGACTTTGTACCAATCCCTCTGAGACCAGCTCCGAGCTGTCAATCTCCCGAATCACTCTCTTCGCCCAATCATCGAGCCATGCCTCTGTATAAGAATTATTAAAATATTTTGAGGTGGAAATAATATCCTTATCATTTAATTCAAAATATACTTTTACCATCTGATTGACTCCTTCAATAATTCACTTTTATCATATCTATCATATCAAAGAAATACTCCTTCGTAAACGGAGTTAGCTCAAAATAAATACAAACGCGCCACAGCATCGCATTTATGCGGTACTGGCGGGAAGGAGGGAATTGATGATGCGTCACGAAACCAATCAATCTATATCACACGCGGGCAAAGACAGCAAGACAGGCAACAAAATAATGCGCAACTGTCATTTGCTTTTTAGCACTTAGCAAATTCTTTATTCTTATTACCATATATCTTATAATGGCAATAGGGAGGGTGATTTATATGAATATAAATATTATATCGAAATACTTACAGTTTTTGCGTAAAAGTCATAACTACACACAAGATGATCTATCAAAAGAATTAGGTCTATCAAGGCAGGCAGTATCAAAATGGGAAACAGGAACGACTATTCCCGACTTAGAAGTTTTATTGAGAATTTCTAAATTATATGGCATCACGATAAATGACATATTAGAACCAAAGATACAGCAACAGCGGATAACTGATTTTGAGCAGATTTCAACAATTTCTGAAAAGGAATTGAAAGAAGTGTTAGAACAATTTGACACGAATTTGCTTGTAACAGCTTTAATGGGGGCATCTCCTGAAACAAATAGTTTTTGTGAGAGATTGTTTCCCGATATAGATTTTGAAGTGACAAGAAAAAATATAGGCAGAATTAGGATAGAAACCGTTGAGGATATGCAGAACCAAATAATAGCTATGATAAATTTACAGGCGATCAACAAGGAAATTTAATGCCGTGACTCATATCCAGATGAGAAATGCCGTATTTCAGGCATTTCTCAGTGTGAGA
>CAQBGY010001130.1 GCA_948759685.1 uncultured Eubacterium sp. | reverse complement strand
CACCGAGATCTACACTCTTTCCCTACACGACGCTCTTCCGATCTGGCATACTACTATCTTGCGAAGATGCTGTCTTCACAGCTCTCAATGGTTACGGAGAAGACGGATTACGGATGCCTTGAGAAGAGTTACGGTATCTTGATCTGCCGGGACAGAGTACCCCGAAATGAAAGATATACGGTATCATTATATGAAGCTGCTAATACACAATATAGGGAGATGTGATCCAATGTGGGATAATTATGATCTTATGACATTGGTGGTTATCAGGCTGGGAGAAAAGGTGTATAATGGAGATGAAGGAGATGAGGGATATGAGCTTTTCGATTTTATCAATCTGATGATGTATCCCCATAACAAGGATTTTATAAAGAACATGTCAAAGTATATAGACTTCTCTAACAATGAGGAGCTGTGGAAGGAGGCAAATACCATGAGCGGACTCGGACAGAGCATACTTGAAGAAGGAATAGAACAGGGAATCAGCAAGTTTATAGAATTGTGCCAGGAGTTTGGAGTTCCTAAGGAAGAGACACTTCGAAAGGTAATAAGTAAGTTTTCTGTTTCCGAAGAAGTGGGGCTGCAGAGTCTGAACAAATATTGGAAGACTGAAGAATAGGATGGATGTACAATGAATAAAAAGTATACACTAAAAGTATTTCCTGCCGGAGCAGGAAGGAAGGTCTACCGGGTGATTGAGATGTCCGGCGGGCATTCACTGGATGATCTGTGCAGGATAATTCTGTCATCATTTGATTTTATAGATGAACATCTATACGAATTCTGCATGGACAATAGAATGTATAGTGATTACAGTTACCAGTCAGCTCCGGAAGGAGACGAACCTTCTACAGGAGTAAAACTGGATAAGTTAGGTCTGATGACAAAACAAAAATTTTCACTTCACTATGATTCTGGAGATGACTGGATGTTCACGATTACCGTTCAAAACATAACAGAAACAGCAGAAAAAACTGCGCCAAAAGTGATTAAAGAAAAAGGGTCAATAGAGCAATATCCTGATTGGGAAGAAGATGATTACGAATAATACTCAAAGCGAGAGTTTAAGTGAGAATAAGTCAGGAAGTTAAGAATACATCTGATTAAAGTGGATATGGGCTGCAAAAACCAATAAAGCAAACAAATATTCGACAAAATATTGACAAACTGATGGTTATGGTGTATCAAGCTAATCACAAAGTGATTTTTACACGGCTTGATGCTCGTAACTATGAAGGTACTGAACAGTTACAGCGATTGCAACGATTCTGAAAAATGCAGTGCCATTTTCCTCGAAAAAAGCCTGTTCTTTGGAATGTTTTTACATACAAAAAGAATCAGGAGAAAAGGAAATGTGAAGCCGTTTTTTCAGAGGATTTTTCTTTTTATTTTCATATCTCAAACTTTGCACTTGAATAAGTGCATATGCACCTTGAAAATTCAATAAAAACCGGCAATAAAATAGCATGAAACATTCTGTTTTTTGTATAATTGAATTGCTCAGAATCAACATACC
>CAQBGY010001129.1 GCA_948759685.1 uncultured Eubacterium sp. | reverse complement strand
ACTTTTCGTAAGGTCTTGAAGGAAGCAGCGCTGGCCTGCGGAATCAAGCAAAACGTAGGAACACATACATGTCGAAAGACGTGGGGATGGAGCCAGTACAAATACAATTGTGATAAGGCCAATTTGGATATCACGATGCTCCAGCGAGCATTCGGCCATAGTTCCCCTGAGGTTACATTGCGCTACCTGGGAATCACTGAAGAGGAAGACAAAGCTCTCTATCACAACATGGTTCTTAGGGTAGTAACTGATCCTCAGTTCTACGGTGGTATCTATTGAGGGAGAGGGGGACTGTCCCATTGGTTGACTGCCGTTCGCGGCCATGTTCTATGAGACAATGGAACAGTAATACAAAAACGAGAATTTTCAAAGAATGCGTTTTTTGCAACTTTTTAGCCCACTTTGCAGAATTGCAAAATACATGCTTTATGTTTAAGGGGCCACTTTTGAAAACCCTTGTGCCGCAAGGCTTTCGGGGCGCAAAAAATCAATTTTAACACCGCCTTGGTGTTAAAACGATTTTGGAATTCCGAACTTTTGAACTTTTTTAAGGTTTTTGAGTTGGGCAAATAGTAGCAAGAGATAAGGGGGTATGAGTAAAATTGGCAAATACGATTCAGCTAACCATTATGTTTACGCAGTATGTGCCATGTTGCATATGATAGATTCTGCGAAATACCACCATTTTCTCTATACTTTTGATTGTAAGGCGGTGAAAACAAGTGAGATTCAGAGATATACCACAATTTATCAGCGATGGTTCATACCAGATTGATGTCTCCTGGGAATACCTTATGGAGCTGATAGACAAGTGGACTGAACAGGATGATCTTCAACTCAACCCAGATTTTCAGCGCGGCCATGTATGGACTGAGGAACAGCAAATCAAATTTCTGGAGTTTGTTCTTCACGGCGGCAAGACGGGGCGCATCCTATACTTCAATAACCCATATTGGCATATCTGCCGACCTAAGACTGGCTATACCGATTTTGTTTGCGTTGATGGCCTCCAGCGTATTACAGCTATTCAGAGATTTATGCGTGATGAGATCCGTGTGTTCGGGCTACTGTATTCTGAGTTTGAGGGAGACACAGATCTTATTCGACATAGTATGAAAGTCAACGTCAATGACCTCAAAACAAAGCGGGAAGTTCTTGAATGGTACGTCCAGATGAATGCTGGCGGCACACCGCACTCCCCAGAAGAAATCGAACGAGTGAGGCGGTTGATGGAGAACTCCTGATATGTATTTGAGCAAAAAGCAAATGGCCGCACTGGATTTGGCGCTTGAAGCCATAGATGGATTTAGAAGCGGCGAAAAGACCGATGAAGAGCAGGAAGCTTTTGATACTATCATTCAAATGTTTAACTCGGCTCGAAGGGAGAAGAAAAGACGAAGTGACAATAGAAGGAGCAATTAAGCGGTTTGAATCTCTCATAGTTATGGCGGAGGATCGAATCAGAGATTTTGAATCGTGTTGGCCCAGAGATCGGAAGAGCACCGTCTGAACTCCAGTCA
>CAQBGY010001128.1 GCA_948759685.1 uncultured Eubacterium sp. | reverse complement strand
ATAACAGACTGTGAGGAAAACCTATGACTACAAACAATATCCGCTATTTATATAATGCAGAAACAGGCATTGAGCTGATTTTCTGTAAGGATTCAACCATATCTTACCCATTACATAATCACGTTTCCGTACTGACAATCGGCATCATACTGGACGGCTCCGTAGTCCTTACAACAAATAAAGAAGCAAGGACTTATAAGCAAAACGAAACATTTGCAATATTTCCATATGAGCCGCATAGCATTTCGGCACATGACAGCTATTCCCTGCTTACCCTGTGCATTGATAAGAATGCTGTAAACAACGTAGATATTACCACCATACAAAAACATATTAGATTTCTTCTGATGCAGGCTCTGAATATGGGAAAAATTAGTCACTATCAGATATTACAGTTATTAAACTGTCTGGATGAAACCTCGGATTCTTCCAACTGGCAGCTAAAAAACCATACCCCCTATATCCACGACTTAAAAAAACAGTTGGAATTATACCCAGAATGTAAACTTACTGTCGAGGAAATGGCACAAAACGCTTTTATCAGCAAATACCACTTTATCAGAAGCTTCAAGGCAGAGGTAGGGCTTACACCGCACCAGTTCCAAATCCAGAACCGCATCCGCAAGGCGCAACGCCTAATCCATGAAACTGATACAATAACCGAAGTAGCTTTGACCACGGGTTTCTGCGACCAAAGCCACTTCATAAAGCAATTTGAAAAATATGTAGGCTTGCCGCCTTTAACTTATAAATATTCTTCTGGAATTATCCCCCAAAATACCCCTATACCCTCTGGGGCACTCGTGCCATTCAGCGATACGAAAGAGATATAAGCAGATAGAGCTATTAGCAGAGGGCGGGCATAAACTTTGCGAACAGGCAAAGCCCGTCATCCCCTGCAATCACTTCATGCGGTACGCCTATGGGAAATATGGATATTACGCCCGTTTCATAAGGCAATTCCACACCGTCATTAACGCACACGCCCGTGCCAGAGATTACTTCATGCGTTTCCAGTTGTTTCTCGTGGATATGGCTGCCAATCTTTTTATTAGGGGCTATCCTCACAAGATGGTAACTAAATTGTCCGTCTGTCCTTTCGGATGTGATAATGTGCTTCAGCTCCACACCCTCAAAAGCAGGATGTTTCGACCACGGGATAGCATCAAATGTAACTGTGGCATCTTTTAACAGCAGCTTTCCTCCCTCGTTGAATTTTTCAAACAGATTTTTGTAATTCATTTCCAACACTTCCTTTCAATTTTTTGACAATTCTCTTGCCTGCTTACATCATACCAACAGGCTTATTATTTGAATTGTAAAAAATTGCGGAATACAAAAACAGAGCCGATGTATTGTGATTTCAAACTATCTCACAAATTCATCGGCTCTGCGTCTTTGCGTCTGGCTCTCTGATGACTGTTATTTTTAAATTTTTCGCTTCAATCAATGTTTCCTGCTTACATTTCGGGCAGTACAACGGATAATTTATCAATACCGTATCTTCCCTAATCCTGTCACGGGTCTTATTAGAAC
>CAQBGY010001127.1 GCA_948759685.1 uncultured Eubacterium sp. | reverse complement strand
GAATTTATGTTACAGTAAAACAGTCAATTATGATTCATTTTCAGTTTTGATATTATGACATTATCCGTATTCCTGTGACTAAAAAAATGAACCTCTCCTGTTGTCAAATTATAGACAGCAGACCATTGCAGGTTATCAATATCCCCATCCCGCACACCAACCTCGGCAAGAAGTGAAACGGCATCATCCTCATTTAGTACACCATTGTTGTCCAGTATCTCTTTTTCCACTGTGTTATATCTTTTAAATTCCGTTCCGCCACCGCCAATATTTACTCCGTTATAGGCAATAAAGTTTGACGCAATCTGATAGTTTGAATCTGTTTCCACAATTTGAAGTTCATTATCATAATACTCAACAAGCACCGACTTCCCACTTGCATCTGCAATCAGATAATGCGCTGCTATATCGTACGAAAAATAGATATTATATTTTTGGAGCAGTTCAACCGCTTCGTCCACCGTTGCCGCCTTATCTAACACCAGACGTGTTGCCGTTGAAATATTCAGCGTTATCTTATGACTGTCATAAGGTGCTTCTGCGTTGGGAACCGAAAGGGATGCAATGGCAACGCCTTTTTCATTTATACCATCACAAGGCAGGTATGGTGCTGCCAATGTAAGAAACTTGTTAAAAACAGAGCCTTCCGGCAAATTCCCCTCCGAATATCCAATAAAAGATAAATTCACTGTGGAAACAGATGCATACCCGTTCTTCGGTTCAGTAAATACCTGTAAAGTTGGTGAATAGCTATAATCAAAATTTCGTCCATACAAAATTTCGTCTTGTTCATTTTTTACAACAAAACAAGTACAGCCGCCACCTGTTACGCCAAGGTCAATAGGAATACCTTTTAGTAATTTTCTTACCACAAATTTTTCAATGTCTGCATCGCTCTGTGCGCCAACTTCCAGAAACTCATCAAAACCATAGTCACCATAATAGGTCATTTGATATGCGCCATAATCATCAATTTTAGTTATGGAAGAAATTGTCCGCAATTCATTCCAAAACAGGGCAATCGCTCCTACAACAATTACAAGCAAAACTACAACTATGCCGATTAAAAACCGACTTATTATTTTTTTGCTTTTTCCATGTGTTTTTCTACCTGTATTATCCATAAAGCCTCCTTATATTCCGATTTATAGCAAATAGCCCATAGCAATAAAAAGATAACTATGTAGCCATCTTCTGTTTAATTTTAAGTAAATTTCACCACTAAGAACAGAAAATATCATCGCAGAAATTCCATTCCATACTTCAATCCCTACCCCTCTTGATACAAAATGAAATATTCCCCATGTCATAGCCAATATGATTCCATTCCCCGGAAGCAAACTTATATCCGATTCCTAAAACTGTTTTTATGTAGGTGGGATTTTGACTGTCCGGCTCTATCTTTTTCCGCAAGTTGCATATCACGTTAGCAACATTTGACTGGCAGCTTTCGCTTCCCATGCTCCATACAGCTTCAAAGATTTGCGCTTTTGTGAACACCCTCCCCGGACTGGCGGCAAGGTAGCAGAGTGCGCCGTATTCCA
>CAQBGY010001126.1 GCA_948759685.1 uncultured Eubacterium sp. | reverse complement strand
GTTACAAAAGTGTTACATTTTGCCTGTTTTTTGGTTTTTCTGAATTTTGGTAATTACTTATGGTATATTTTATCATATTTTCCTGGTATATGCCAGGACTTTTTTAGCATCAGGGTTGCCTTTCAAGAACCTCTTGTAAATTTTTATCTGATTGGATAAAATTATTTTGTAAATCCATGACAATCCTCTTTTCTGTAAAAAAGTTTCAGGCAGAATTATTTTACACCAAAAAGAGGATTTGTCATGGATTTTTTTGTAATTTCTTTTACTAATTTTCCTTTAAATCATATTTTTTAGGCAAATTTTTCTTAAGTTCGCACTTATGGGAAATACCCGTCTGCATGACGAACTTTGCAACGATTTTGAACAACCTTTTCTACGGCTCGGAAAACAGGAATGAATACATCGTAAAGCTGTGTTCCTATCCCCTGCTTATCCTTGATGATTTCGGCATGGAGAGAGGTACAGAATACGGGCTTGAGCAGGTTTACAACGTGATAGATAGCCGGTATATCAGCAAAAAACCGTTAATCGCAACGACGAACCTTACGCCGGAGCAGCTTAGGAATCCAGAAGACGTGCCGCACGCATTTATGGCAAGCTGCTTGAAATGTGTGTGCCTGTTCGCTTTACGGGCGGCGATTTCCGCAAAATAACGGCACAGCAGAAAATGGAACGTCTAAAGAAACTCATGGAGGGAGGCGAAAGTCAGTGAAAGAAGTTCCGATTTGGGAAAAGAGCAATTTAAGCCTTGAAGAAGCGGCAGCATATTCAGGGATTGGTGTCAATAAACTGCGTGAGCTTACCAATGAGAAAAACTGCCGCTTTGTTTTGTGGGTTGGCAATAAGCGGTTAATCAAACGCCGGCTGTTCGATCAGTATATTGAGCAGGAATATTCTATCTGACAATGGGGATTATCTCATTCTTTGCAGTTTTTATGAATCTTATGGTGTAAATTTGGCTTTGATATGGTACAATTAATGAGTCATATCAAGGCTCTTTCCACCACGAAAAGGAGTTTGAAAATGTCTGAGAAACGGAAAGACAATAAAGGACGAGTCTTAAAGACAGGGGAGAGCCAGAGAAAAGACCTGATTTATCAGTACCACTATACGGATATCCACGGAAAGAGACAGACCATTTATTCCTCTGATTTGAAGGAACTGCGGGAAAAGGAAAAGGTAATCCAAAAGCAGCTTGATGACAGGATTGACTATGCCGCCGGAGAAGTTACTGTTATTGCCATCTTGGAACGCTATATCAGTTTAAAACAGGGTGTACGCTACAATACCAAAGTCGGATACAATTTTGTGTTGAATCTGATCAAAAAAGAGGATTTCGGGTATCAGCAGATAAGGGATATTAAGGTATCGGATGCCCAGCAGTGGATTATGAAGCTGCATAATGACGGAAAAGGATACAGCACCATTACAAGTGTTAGGGGAGTTGTAAAACCTGCTTTTCAGATGGCATATAATGAGGACATTATCCGCAGGAATCCATTTGATTTTAAGCTGGTTGACGTTGTTCCAAACGATTCACAAAAAC
>CAQBGY010001125.1 GCA_948759685.1 uncultured Eubacterium sp. | reverse complement strand
AAAGCGGAGAAAGCCGGGAAAAAGACCGAAGCCGCAAGGAGGAAGCTGCCAAAGAAAAAGGAATATTCCTTAGAGCGTGTCTTTGATGAAAAGACGGGCAGGGCGAAATATGTGCTTGCCGCAGTGGTAAAGGAAAAGCCTTTTAAGGAGGATAACCCGGTAAAGAAGATGGCGGGCAGAACCGGATCGGAGTTTACAAACTTTGCGCATGGCAAGGTTGCCGAAGTGGAAAAGGAAAACTCCGGCGTGGAGGGCGCACACAAGACGGAACAGAAAGCCGAAGATACTTACCGATTTGTAAAGCGGCATTATAAGAACAAAGAACAGCGGCAGCGTAAGAAAGTGGCGAAGCTGGAGAAAAAACAGTTTAAAAAGGAGGTCAGTTTCCGCTACCAGAAGTTTTTGGAAGAAAATCCGGAAATGCAGGAAAAGACCTTAAAGAAACAGTTGCAGAAAAGGATGCAGAAACAGCGCATCAAGCGTGAATATGCAAAAGCAAGGCGGGCGGGGCAGGCGGCGAAGAATACAAAGGAAGCGGCTGTGAAGTCCGCCAATTTCACTACGACGGTAGCAAAAAAAATACAGGAGATAGCGGCAAAACACGCTTCACTCCTTGTAACAGTTGCGGCTTTTGGGGTTCTTCTTATTATGATAATGACTTCCATATCGTCCTGCGGGGCGATGTTCTCGGAGGGCATGAGTACCACGCTGGCAGGGAGCTACATGAGCGTCCCGGCAGAGATTGACGCTGCGGATTTAGCTTTTTCGGAGCTTGAAATGGAATTGCAGAAAGAGATTGATTCCATAGAAACGGATTACCCGGACTATGACGAATACCGCTATAACCTTGATGCAATCGGGCATGACCCGTTTGCGCTCATCAGCTACCTTTCCGCAGTCCATACGGAATTTACGGCGGCAGACGTGCAGGGCGAGATCGAGAGCCTTTTTGACGAGATGTATGAGCTGACCTTAAACCCTACAACGGAAACGAGGACAAGGACAGTTACAAAGACAGGCACACGCACCGTAACCAATGCTGACGGCACAACAAGTACGGAAACCTACACTTATGAGGAGGAAGAAGAATATACCGTAACCATACTGGAAGTCACGCTGACCGCCAAAGACTTAAATGTGGTGGCTGCCGGACACATGGACAGTGAGCAGAAAGAAATCTATGCGCTTTATAATGAAACGCATGGGCTGACACAGCAGTTTTATACGCCGCTGAACCTGTACTGGTACAACTATGTGAGCAGCTATTACGGCTACCGCATCAATCCGGTGACGGGGGCGGAACAGCTCCACAGGGGCGTTGACATTGCAGTGCCGACAGGAACAACCGTCCTTGCGGCAATGGATGGCACAGTCACAACGGCTGCTTATGACAGTTATTACGGGAATTATGTCGTGATTGAGGACAGCAACGGTTACTGTACCAAGTATGCCCATATGGACACATTAAGCGTCAGTGCGGGGCAGATCGTAAAGCATGGGGACAGTATAGGGACAACAGGGAACACAGGGAGCAGCACCGGAAGCCATCTGCATATCGAAT
>CAQBGY010001124.1 GCA_948759685.1 uncultured Eubacterium sp. | reverse complement strand
AGCTCGACAATTGGGGATGGCCGAAATAATATCATATGGTTCTATCGGGAATTGAAAGTTGGATAACCCCTTGTAGATCTGTAAGACCTGGTTATAGATATAGGGATACCTGACCATGCCGCACCTCCAGTTATGGCCTATTATACACGATATACTGTCCTATAAAACGGACTTTACTCTGTGCGGAACGCATATTCAAACCCCAATTTCAGCATACGCATCATTCTATCGCGGTCTTGGGGTGACATGCGCGACTTGGCCCGCTGGAGGGAGACAAAATCCTCATCTCCAATTAAATCTTCTACTGGTGTAGATATATCCGATAGGCCAACCAGATAATCAGCAGATACATTGAAATATTTGGCAATCACCTTTACTCTATCAATGGAGGGCGAGGTGTTGTTTTTCCACTTTCGTATAATAGAAGAGCTTAGCCCAGTATCTTCTTCCAGTTTTGCCAGGGTGATTCCCCGCGCCGCGCATAGTTCTTTGATCCGAACGTAGATAATTGAATCCATAAGGCACCTCACTTAAAGATAAAATTTTCCCGATTGCCTCTTGACAGCGATAATATTTTCTGCTATATTGAAGCCTGCCCGATAAAATATTATCGTTGCTTACCAATTATAGCCCATATTTTCTCGAATGTCAACTAAAAAAACGGGGGTAAATGTGAAATCATGAATGTAAGAAACGGTTGTGAGCAGAGAAGTGTTACGCCCGCCGATTTTGGAATGGTGAGCACCGATTCTCGTCGGATTGTCTTGCCCTATACTGGAGAGCTGTGGGGCGATATTTGCGTGGAGGCGCAAAACCTTATCTTGCTCCAAAAGGGCTGTGGCCTGGACTATGGAGTATGGCGCTACGATCAGATGGTGCAGAACCTTTCCGCCGAAGTGTTTTTCAATGTACAGAAAAAAGTTGTACATACAACGGCTTACTTGCATGTTGACACTACGGACGGGGATTGTGTAGATGGCCGGGTATTCCTGGTTTTGGACACAGCAGAAATCAAAGCGATTTTGGACGCTTTCTTTGCGAATGGGAGCGGAGTTGAAGTTGGACTTTGTTCGTATTATGCTGAGGCATATGCGGCTTGGAAGGGTGGGTAAAAAAAGTTGAAACAAATTAATTAAACCCTATTGACAAGTCGGATCTCATGTGCTATATTATACTCAACAAGGATTTAATTAAACAACTTCGCAAGTGAATAGGAGGGTGGGACGTGGATAACAGTAGTTACCGTCGCCAGTTTATAGAATCCTATGTGAGCGACTATAGATTCACGGAATTGTCGATCCGAACCTTTGAAGATATTTGGAAACGGATTGAAAAGGCCGAAAAAGCTCTTGAAAAGACCTTAGAGGATGGATATAGCAAGGAGGACTATATCAATCTTTTGGAGCGGCTAAACGTTGCGACAATTCCGGTGCTTACTGTGATGAAATCTAAGATATTGCAGTATGTTGAATATATCAATGCAGCGGGGCTTATTTCTGACGAATGTGTCAAAGCTCTAAAGGCCGTCACAATCAAGGATCTCAAAGTTGCTGGTTACTACGACAGCAGA
>CAQBGY010001123.1 GCA_948759685.1 uncultured Eubacterium sp. | reverse complement strand
TGTGCAGTCCTTAACCCGAAAATGGAATACGCTTTTTTTCCGAAAAATATAGGTCAGATATACGCAGGTTGAAACGACTTGTGAGATTGCGGTCGCTATCGCCGCTCCCGCCACGCCTAAATCAAACACATAGATAAACAGCGGGTCTAAGGCGATATTGAGTACCGCACCCGTCAGCAAGGCACACATGGTTGTTTTAGCAGCTCCCTCGCTAGTCACAATGTTATTCATCGTGACATTGAATACATTGAAGATGCAGGAAACAATGTAAATGCCTGCGTATGTGGCGGCATAAGGCAGGATGCTGTCGGTTGCCCCCAAGAGCTTCAGTATGGGATGCAGGAACACCATAGAAATGATAATGATGACCGCCCCTACGGATACGCTGCTGTATAAAGCGGTACTTGCCACTTTATCCGCATTTTCCTTATCCCCACGACCTAACAATCGGGAAATGTAAGAAGCCGCACCGTTTCCGAACAGCAGACCAAGACCGACAACGACCTGTCCGAGCGGATAGACCACGGAGATTGCCCCCATCTGGCTCTCCCCTAACCCGCCGACGAAATATGCGTCAACAAGGTTGTAGAAAGCATTTACCAACATGCCAATCATTGTTGGGATGCCCATTGCTAAAAGTGCTTTTGGTATGGATGTGCTGCCGAGCAGCTCCATCTTTTTGCTTTGACTGTTCATTTTGAACTCCTTTCTCTTGACAAATAGTGTTATTTATACTACTATAAAATATAGTATTTGCGTTGCAGGGATTATAATACTATAATTTATAGTAGTTGTCAATAGAAAAAGGAGGGATTTTAAATGGCGACCATTGACTTGATTGTATTGGGAATGTTGAAACGGGAATCCTTGAGTGCATACGATATTCAGAAACTGGTGGAATACCGCAACATTTCAAAATGGGTAAAAATCAGCACACCATCCATCTATAAAAAGGTTATCCAGTTGGAAGAAAAGGGGCTTATCACAAGCCGCACGGAGAAAGAGGGAAAAATGCCCGAAAAGGCGGTATATTCCTTGACGGATGCAGGAAATGAGGAATTTGAGAAACTGATGCTCGAAATATCCTGCAAGCCGATTAACATATTCTTGGATTTTAATGCGGTTATCGTTAATTTAGAAAGCATGGAAAAGGAACAGCAGAGGGAATGTCTGGATAACATTGAGAGCAATATCAATGTGCTGAAATCCTATCTTGAGGAGAACATGGACTTAAAAGAAAACGCCCCCGATATTCCTGCGACGGGCATGGCGGTTCTGCATCAGCAATTTCGATTAGTGCAGGCAATCGAAGAATGGATAAGGGCATTGAAAGAAGAACTGCTGTAAATGTGGATGATTTAAAACATAGCAAGAATGATGAAAAGATAGAAAACTCCTTGTGCTACAATATCTCATTGAACCCCTGCTTTGACATTTCGTAATGTTAAAAAAATGAGGGTGAAAACGAGGAAACACCGCAAGGGTGTACCTCTATGCCCATAAAGCATGGGTGAGAATGAAGAAAGGAGGTCGCAAAATGCAAGGTCAGACAGTACGCATTGTTTCACAGGCTATC
>CAQBGY010001122.1 GCA_948759685.1 uncultured Eubacterium sp. | reverse complement strand
ACAAGCATAAACTACAAATGTTACACAAATGTCCGAGGTGCCTTTGATTTCGACAGAAAAACAGGCTGAATTGTTACAACGCTCGGACATTTCAAAAATTTTTTTGAGAAAAGGCGAAAAAAGCGGAGCAGCACACGCCGCCCCGCCGATCCCATACTATTATTCCATCGCCCGCATTTGTTCAATCAGAGATTGTTTTTTCTGTCTGCGGACTGTCCATACAGACAAAATCAGCTCCATTCCGAACAATACCAGAATGAACAGACCCATTTCCAAAACCGGGAATTTGTAAGGCACTACATTTCCGGCAAAAGCACCTACACTCATTTTTCTGCAAGCAAAGATGGAAGCCGGAAGCCCAACGATCAGCGTCGCCAATGTTGCAAAGAATGCATAGCACAGCCCCTCGCAGATATTCATTTTACATAGCTGCTTTTGGGTCAGTCCGATGGAACGCAAAACACTGTTTTCCTGTTTTCTGGACATTTGATTAGAGAGGGTCGTGTTAATTAGGTTGATAACGCCAAAGAGGAATACCAGCCATGAAAGTACCTCCATACTGCCAAATACAAAAGAATTTATATTTTTTTCATACTCAATTACAGTGTTAATATCATCTAATGCAATATCCGTATGAGCGGATATAATATTTTTTAATTCATCCCTCACATGATCCGCTTTTTGGGGATCACTTACAATGCTCCATGAATAATCGAAAGAGGTGATTTCCGGGTGCAGTTCATGGAACAATGCTTCCGGTGCAAATTCCAATACACCGTCAAAGTGATGTGTTCCATGTCCATTATCCAGATTATTGTTAAACACCCCGGATATAGTAACCGGAATGGTTGATTTCCCGGAGATAAGTTCAGCTGTTTCTCCGACACCTATATGTTCACGGTTACTTGTTGCCGAATCAATTAGGATGCTGTGTGTATCCGTCGGCATAGTGCCCTCTATCAATGAAGCTTCAACCTTAGAATAATTTTGATCAGTCAGTATATCACACATACCACCATATTCAATTCCGTTGACGTTATAATTTATATGAAGGCTTTGCCTTTTTGCAATCACATCGGTTACACCGTCAATAGACAAAATTTCCTGTTTGAGTTCCTCATTCAGTGGATTTCCTGCTGCCATGACTTCTTGTTCTGACAACTTTGAATCCAGATAAACCTTATAGTCACCATCCGGGAACTCTTGTCTTGCAAGCGCCTCTGGGGAGCGCAGCAAAACAATGGAGGATACCACAAGCAGGATAATTCCACCCAAACTCAATGAGGCTACAATAGCAACGGTCTTTTTGCGGTCACGCTTAAAATTCGCAATTCCCATTGAAACAGGATTGAGCTTGATATTCTTTTTCCGGCTGCGGATGTCCTTTTGCGCCGGGGTAAAACGGACGGCTTCAATGGGGGAAATTCCTGCCGCTATTTTCACCGGCTTACGGATGGAAACAGATACCATGATCCAACTGCTTATGAGTGTCAAAATAATCGTTGCCACATAGGAAACAGCATTAAATCCCTTGGAAAACAGGAGAAAACCGCCGCATACGCCCAGCACTGTACCAA
>CAQBGY010001121.1 GCA_948759685.1 uncultured Eubacterium sp. | reverse complement strand
CTCTTTCCCTACACGACGCTCTTCCGATCTTAGCGGTATCATCGACAGGCTGATTATGGCATTTTGTAATTCACCGTATATATCAAACGAAAACTACGAAGATACTTTACATGAACTGATTGGAATGTTCTACGATTTCAAAAACGATACTTGGGATGCTGTGACAGATGACGAACTAATCAGTTTTATGAAAAAAGCATTTAACGGGCGCTGTCATGGCTCACTGGAGCTGCTTTCAAGTGAGGCGTTGCCGCAATTATCCAAACATATCCACAGTGGACGTTCTTTTGGAACATTCAAGCAGTATTCGGAGGAACAGTATGACCGTACTTGATGTTTTACATCCAATCTTACCAGAGCAGTTAAATTCAAGATATTACTTTCAATCCCTTATGGAGCAGGCGCACCTTTGCGGGCTACTGTCGGATCAAGAATTATCAAAAATCCAAACGGAACTGTTAATCATTCTTGCGGAGCAGACCGACAAATGGAGCCAGGGAAAAAGCAGCTCCATCCCCATGGAAAAGGCGCAGGAACTTTTGACTTCTGCCGCTTTTGTGATAGGAGTGCAGTTAAAGTCCTATCAAGCACCGGAAAACGCGGTAGAGGCATTGAAAGCAGAACCGTTGAAGTCTCTTTTTGAAAAGGGCTTAAAATTAGTACAGCGCAAGATAGCAATTTCACGTCACCGCCAAAAGCGTATAACGGCACATTTGCTTAACACACCCAATGTATATTATCGCTCCACAATCGCAGATGGCATTAACGGTTTTTTCAAATTATACCGCCCACAATTTTCCGCCCAGGATATTCACATAACGGCTGATTATCCCACCTATTTGGGCAGACCAAATTTTGATGGCATTGAATTTATTGAACGGTATTTGCGGTGCATTGAAGCGGAAAATGAATTTTGTATGCACTTTTCTCCGCAGGACATACACCATCTGTTGTGCGGGCTTACGCAAGATTACCGCAGTATTCCAATGAACCTGTTTGAACCTGTATTTCTATCTGCGCTTGGACTTGCCATCCTGCACCGCAACCCTGAACGGCTTGATTTGTCGAGGGAAGATATTGTTTCTTTGCATCGGTTTTTTTCTGAAAAATCGAAACAAGAAATACAATCTGTTCTTGAAAATGTGTTTTGTGATTTAGACAAAAAGATGGAACTGCCGGAAATTTCAAAACGCTATATTCGTTTGTGCATCCCCAAATTTGCTGAAACAATCCAAAAATCAGTTGCCTTAAAAACGATGGACAAAGTATTTCTTGCCCCGGCCTATCCAGAACGTGAGACGAAAATCACAATTTCTTATGGAGAACGCATGGACGATACAAAATATCAAAAGCTGGTCGATAGGATTTTACAAGCAAATAATAGCAAAGATAGAGTAAATCTGATATTGCAAGAAGTCCACTCACTGGCAGACCTTTTGGATATATTATCTGATGCGGAGCTATATAAGGAGGATTTTGAACTTTTAACAAATTTGTTGCCCGCTCCTGTCTTTGCTGCTCTGCTTATTACTTCCGTATCTAAAGATAGGAAAGCGCCGAGTGGAGGAAAAAGCAGGAC
>CAQBGY010001120.1 GCA_948759685.1 uncultured Eubacterium sp. | reverse complement strand
AGCAAGAGAACTTTTGAAAATGCTTGGAATGCCTAAAGCGCAGCAGGCGGATATTTGCTGCTATGTACTGTTGGCAATGGCAGGGATAAAGCGGGATACAGCATGGGTAGAGGCTGGAAATGAGTGGATTCGTATTCATGATATTATCCAGTTTGCCAATACATATTATGGATCGACTTATGCAGAAAATAGCAGGGAAACTTTTCGTAAGCAGGCATTACATCATTTCCGTAATGCAGCACTCGTAGAGGATAATGGGAAAGCTACAAATAGCCCTAATTATAGATACAGGCTTACAGAAGAAATATTGCAAGTGATAAGGGTATTTCAAACATCAGAATGGCAAAGGTCTATGAATCGTTTTTTGAAGTATCACGAAAGGTTGGTTGATATTTATGCTTCAAAAAAGAAAATGACAATGATGCCAGTGCGTATCAATGGAGCAGATTTTCAATTTTCCACAGGCAAGCACAATGAACTGCAAAAGGCTATTATTGAGGAATTTGCGCCTCGATTTGCACCTAATTCGGAGTGTTTGTATGTTGGTGATACCATAGAGAAAGATTTGGTAAAGAATGTTGATAAGTTGGAGAAATTAGGTTTTGAAATAACTTTGCATGATAAGATGCCTGATGTGGTTTTATACAGGGAAGATAAGAACTGGATATATTTTGTTGAATCGGTAACTTCTGTAGGTTCGATGGATTCTAAAAGAATATTGGAAATAAATGAAATGACAAAGAATGTGGCAGCAGGAAAAATTTTTGTAACAGCTTTTCTGGATTTTAAGATCTATAAGAGATTTTCAGAAAACTTGGCGTGGGAAACGGAAGTCTGGATTGCAGAAATGCCGGAGCATATGATACATTTGAATGGGGATAAGTTCTTGGGACCGAGGTAGAAATATACTAGAATGAGGAGAAGTAATGAACCAGCTAAAATTTAAATTTTGGATTCAAAAATATAAAAAGATTTTATTTTGTATAGTGATTTTAGCGTTAGTAGGAATAATAACATTGTTGATTAGTAAAGTCAGTATAATTGTAAATATTGCTGATTCTGCAGTAATTGGGGTAGCAGGAACGCTGTTAGGAGCAGTCATTGGTGGTTTTTTATCACTAATGGGTTCGCTTTGGATTAATTCAAAACAACAACGTGCCACACAGAATATTAAGAAGAAAAATGTTATTTATAGTCCTTTGTATGATGAATTGGTTGATATTCAAAATAGGATTCTTGTACTAAATCCGTACCCGAATTATGTTGTTTTTGAAAAAGGGGATCAAACCATGACCCCTCATCCGCAGTTTTCAGCATGGGGACGTATTAAAGCGGATACACGGTATTTGGAAGTTCCGAATATATTGGTAAAGAAAATGGAGCAATTAGAAAGTGCTATACAAAAATATTTGGATATGAGAAATCAGGGAAATGAGGTTATACAAAAGATATTAAATGAGGTATTGGAAGAAAATGAGTTAGAAATATGTAAAATTATTAATATTGGCGATGTAATATCGTCTGATATATTAAATAACACCACTTTACAAGTTTTTTAATAAAAAAAGTATCGTACAGGACTTTCTGA
>CAQBGY010001119.1 GCA_948759685.1 uncultured Eubacterium sp. | reverse complement strand
CTTGAAAAGAAAAGGTATGGAAACCAAACCGAAGGAATGAGGCAGGAATCCAAAAGGACAGCAGGAAGTCCGATACACTCATAGTACCAAAGAAACTGCCAATCACAGTGGAGGGAAGGGGTGTACACTTTACAGCTTCAGGTAAATCAGGGTCATGCAGACAAAGGAGAGCTGGCAACGTGATAAATGAATTACTTGGAATACAATATAACATCGCAAAAGCGAACGCAACAGATGGAAAAGTCCAGAATCTGGCGTCGTATATCAATGTTGGAAGCCTGAAAGCAATCCATAAGGCTATGGATAAGAACAAGGCCAGCGGCATAGACAGAGTGACAAAAGAAGAATATGGACAGAATCTGGAAGAAAACCTTGAGAATCTTGTAAAGAGAATGAAGAGCGGAAGCTACAGCCCAAATCCAACAAGACGGGTTTATATTCCGAAAGAGACGAAAGGCAAAATGAGGCCGCTGGGCATATCCTGTTACGAGGATAAACTGGTGGAAAACGCAATTGCACAGATACTGGAACAGATTTATGAGCCGAAGTTTTATGACGAGAGCTATGGATTCAGACCAAGCCGGAATTGCCACAAGGCAGTAAAGAAGGTCGTTGAGACAGTGAGGTATCAGAAGACGAATTATGTGGTAGAGGCAGACATCAGGGGATTCTTTGACAATGTAAACCACGAATGGCTGATGAAGATGCTGGCACATGACATAGCGGACAGAAAATTCCTTGGAATCATAGGGAAATTTCTGAAAGCGGGAATCATGGAAGACGGCAGGTATCTTGACAGTGAAAGGGGGACCCCGCAGGGAAATGGGGCGAGCCCGATATTGGCGAATATATACCTGCATTATGTGCTGGATAACTGGTTTGATGTGATTGTGAAGAGACAGTGTAGGGGAGAGAGTTATTTAGTACGCTATGCTGATGACTTTGTCTGCTGTTTTCAGAAAAAGTATGAGGCAGAAGTGTTCCGTCAGAGGCTGGGGGAACGGTTTGCCAAATATGGGCTGGAGCTGGCGGAAGAGAAGACTAGAATACTGGAATTTGGGAGATTTGCGGAGGAAGACAGGAAAAGGAGAGGCGAAGGGAAGCCAGAGACATTTGACTTTCTGGGATTTACATTTTACTGTGGAGTGGATGCAAAGAAACGCTTTTTCCGGTGTAAAGTAAAGACAAGCCGTAAGAAACTACGCAGCAAGACAAAGGCGATGAAAGAGTGGATAAAGAGCCACAGGGATATGCCGCTGGAATGGATATTCAGGATGGTAAATGCCAAACTAAGAGGACATTACCAGTATTATGGAGTGACAGATAACATGGAGGAAATATGCCTGTATCTGCACAATACAAAGATGTTGCTGTTTAAGTGGCTGAACCGCAGAAGCCAAAGAAGGAGCTATACATGGGAAGCTTACACCAAAGGACTATTGAGAACTTTTCCATTAATACAGCCACAAATCAGGGTGAGTTTGCTAGGTAGATAACATATGAATGTAAAGTGAAAAGCCGTATGCGTTAGTAGCGCACGTACGGTTTTGTATAGGGGTATGGGGAGTAATCCCCATATCTACTAGAGAA
>CAQBGY010001118.1 GCA_948759685.1 uncultured Eubacterium sp. | reverse complement strand
GAAAAGGGGGAACATGGCTACTGGTTCGGCTTTGAGTCGGAGATACAGAAGGTGGAACCTGTGTTCAAGGCAAGGACTTAATATTGCTGCTGTTTCCGCTAAGGGAGTATAATATGAGGTACTCCCATCGTGTGGAATACAAGGAAGATATTTTTGTCTGGCAACTTTTTTCGGTATGCGCCGGTGGGGTCGCTCTGATAGAAATACAGTCTTAATCAGTAAGAAATAAAAAGTCCCGATAAGGTATATTCATGCTCTACTTTTTTTCCATTAAACACAACCCGTACCGCAGAAGATGAATTTGCATTTGATATAATTCTGTTCCAGACAAAACTCAGTGTACGACCATCCAACTTTCCTGAGATGACAGACTGATACTCATAAAACCCAATAACTCCCGGTATAGTAGCTACTTTTTCCTCCCGCCAAGAGTATCCGTTTTCATCTTGATTGATACGACAATTTAAATTAAAATCAATTATTTGAGTTTCCACACATAATCCAAACGACTGCAAGGCAATGGGACGCGCTTCTTCAGAAGTCAAATCTGCTGTGACAGCAGCCTCCCCTTCATTTATCACATCGCCATTTTTATAAGCCACATAGTTGCCCTCATATTTCCCCACTGCCTGGGCAAAGGAAGGCAACTCAAAATCATCTTCCTTACTACATCCCCCCCAAACAATAGAAAACAGGCATATTAGCATCATCCTTCCTATATAAGATTTCATATTCCAGTTTTCATTGATTACTATATTACTTATCCTATCTTACAAAGATAACAAGATAAACTGATATTACCATACCTATTAACATAATTCTCCCGCCAGGAAGAGGAATACTTTCATGCACAACTTTAATTGTTATTCTTCTCAAAAAGAATCGATATATTTCTAAGAAAAGAAAGATTATGTTTCAAGATGACCGGGAACAACTACCAACCTTTGCGTTATGCTTTTAGGCATAACGGAGTACGTAGAATGACCGAATGCCTGCACGGTTATAGGGATATTCCGTAAATGTTCCTCTTTCTTATAAATCAAGAGAAAAATTTTACTTTACGTGAGCTTTTCTCTTATTTTTTCGGCCAAACAGCCAGTCTTCTATCTTTTTCATAGAATATTATTTAGGGATATCCCTAGATATTGTTTCAAAAAATAAAATAGAAATTCAAGATTACAGTTGGAAGCGGTAATCAGGAGTTGCTGAGAATTGTAGGTTCTTCTTGATTCTTCAAGAATCTCGAAGTTTCAAGAAGAATTTAGCCGCACTTTCATTATCGAATCAGGCATAATTTTACTTGGTGTTTCTCGATTTCCATAAAACGGAGATTCGACATCAAGAATGATACATTCAAAGTGGAGAAAGCCCCAATGGATAATACCAAACTGGTATTGACCATAAACAAGAGACTTATTTCCGAGTGGTTTAGAGAACAATGGAAGAAAACACGTCAAGATATAAAATCAGTGGCATAATCCTTATTTCAAAACATAAAGCTAAACCCTCTCTTCTGTAAAACGTTAAACCGTTCAATCTCCAAAGAGAGGGATTTCTTTAACTGTCCTGCCATGAATGCTAAGAAAGGCTGATTGGATTCTTCAT
>CAQBGY010001117.1 GCA_948759685.1 uncultured Eubacterium sp. | reverse complement strand
TTGCCTGCTTGATACTTCTTATATTTGCGAAATTATGGAAAATTGATTTCCGTGCCTGAGATTATTTTGGGGTTGCCAAATAGAGGTACGCAGTGCTATAATATTTACGTACCTAACTTTGGGTATATAGAGCGTTTGCATGATTGGTAGTCGGGCGACGCTCTATTTTTTTATGTCCGACTTCAACTTCTTAATCCCGCGTCTGATTGCCTCCATTTTACTGACATTTTCTTGCTTACAGTAAGTATCTAATATTTCTTTACTTTCTTTATCAAGACGAACATGGGTTGAGGTTCCTTTGGGATTATCCGTTGGTCTTCCGGTTCGTGGACTCAACTTTTATCACCTCGCTTTTGAAGCCCATAATTATTCTACGATATATGAAGCCCATTTGTCAACCATTTTTTCAATACTAATCATTTTTTTGCCTGTTTTATCAGCGAAAATTATCCTACTTAAAATATGGGGAGATTTTTTAAAAAAATTTTTGAAAATGACCTGTCACCCTCCTGTTTTTTAGACATTAGTTGAAGGGCTTTTTCTAAACAGTCCCTTCAACTGTACATTGACAACTCCATATTGGTGTAACGGATACATTTGTGACAGACCGGGAAACCGGAAGCGACAAGCCGGAACGCGCCAAGACGCTATGCGGCAGAGCGTCTGCACTGGCGGGACAAGATCAATCGTGCAAAAAATGGAATTTAGCGATTGTATGATTGTCCATGCCAGAACAGACTACTTTGCCTTGTACGCCGAGCGATAACGTTTGCGGCAGTAATGTCCTGTGGTGGGGCGGATTGCGATAATCCCTGTCCAAGATCATGATACTTCTGCAAAAAAATGCAGCCCTGAAAAGGGAGAACGCATCACCCCGTTTGGGAAAGAATGGGGGCGGCTTTTATGGTGTCCAGAAAGTGGGGCTTGCCCTGCCTTGACTAATGGAACGTTCGTTACACCTTGAAATAAAACATTTCTATCGGAGTGATAGAAGCCATGCAGCAGAGTGGAAAATTTTATTAGCAGGAATATCAAAACTTTCTTATAGTATAAAAAGTTTTTGTTTTCTGCTGCATTTTTGTATCACCCCGGTAGGCGACAAAGGAGGCTAAACATTTTGGATGATTTTGATTATTGTATAGCGGACATAAACCACAGGATTTTTGAGGCGGGGCTATTTTTACCAGGAGAAAAAGTAGTGCTGACCATCCGTGGATTTGTACTGCTGGAGTATTTTACAGGGAAAAAGTATAATTACCGTATGGTTGATTTGACTACATTAGAAGCGAAGAAACTGTTTTCCAGAACAACACCGTTAAACGAAAGTGGCTACCAGAGAGCGGTGGAAAAAATGCAAAGGGTAGGAAAGTCGCAAACGAATGGAAGTGATAACAGTGCATATCATTTCTTGACCCATATTTTTTGTGATATCCTTCCATTACATGGATTTATTCTGCGGGAAAACCAGCTTGCCCTTTCTCTTGCCATGTTGGATGCAATGGAAAAACAAAAAATTGCATTATGTGAAGCGGAGGTTGGTACAGGTAAAACCTTTGCATACCTCTTGGCAACAACCGTATACCACCTTTTTTATGCGAATAAACAGCCTATTGTGATCTCGACCTCCACCGTTGCATTACA
>CAQBGY010001116.1 GCA_948759685.1 uncultured Eubacterium sp. | reverse complement strand
CAGCCTTACCCACCTAATCGCCCTATCAAGCTACACCACTTCCTCCATCCATACCATTACTGGTACCAACTTGTGGTTCACTACACTTGGCTATAAAAAACATGGCTTGACTTGCACAGCAAGATTAATGCCATGCTCGGTACGCAAAATTAGAGCGCGGCTATATAAAATAGACTTACATTCTAGTAATACTCACTGTTTAGTTCTTCTCTCATCAATGTTTGTCAAAATTGTATCGCAAGACACATATCCACCGACTCCTTCTGGCATTGCCGTCACAGCTACGTCCAATTCGACTAACCTGCCCCATGAAGATATCTATTTCCAATAAATCTTCATGAGTTCTTCTGTTTCCTGTTCGCTTTTTTGATATTTAACCATAAAGGACTTTTTTACTTCTTCTCTGGATATGCCTAATTCTTTTGCAAACGTAATTGCTCCTTCAAGTTCTCCCACATTCCTGCCCTCGATTCTGCCTTCATTCCTGCCCTCGATTCTACCTTCATTCCTTCCTTCGATTCTGCTCTCTTCCCTCATTTCTTGTATCGCAAGACACATATCCACCGACTCCTTTCCTTCTTCTATCTTCATATTCGATTTTGTCACCGCGTTGATGATCTCAACGGCACTTCGTTCTACATTTTTAAATCGCTGCTCTGTGTTGAGGATTTCTTCCAGTTTCTTTTTGTCATTTGAATACTTGATGTAGCGCATAATCTCTCTCAGACTTGTCTGAAATTCATCAATTTCTATATCTGACAGTCCTCTTGGCGTGATCAGATTTATGCATAAAATCCTTGCAGTTAATTTTACCTCAACTTCTGTGTCTTTTGCTATGTCTCATAAACCTCCAACCATAGAAGCTGTACATCTGATCAAATCCTTTGGTTCAGAATACAATTTATATATTCTTTCAAGTCAAAAGCATTATCAGCGATAAAAAGCTTTCTTGTATTACTCCAATGCATATAATATAGTTTATCCAGTATATCCTGCCCCATAAGGCAAGTATAAAATCTATTGTCAAACGTAACCCAAACCGACACATTGGTTAGTATAATTGAAGTTCCGAGCTTCAACTTCTTCATCTTCACCTCATAAAATTTAATACTATATATGTCCTTGCCATACTCGTTGCCTGTCTCTTTTAAAACACCATTCAAGTATTTAACTGCTGCTCTGCTCGCAATAAACTCCTCTTCTTTTAAATTTATGCCAAGTTCTTTTGCCCTACAGCACGTTATAGCAGCCCCAGTGTCGATAATAAACTGCATTACTGCATTTCTTTTTTCAAGAATATACAATTCACAATTGACCGTAAATATTCCATTATCTGACACTGTAAATAGCATTTCCTTCTCCCCCCTGAACATAACTTCCAATTATGACACATAAAATATCTTTTTCTAAAAACTCATGCAGTTTTTCACACAAATCATCATCAGAATCTGACGAATCGCTTACTGCCACTAACTGTCCCTCTCCATCATCCAATGAAGCAATGCGCATCAATATTCTGCTATAGGGAAATTCGTTTTTGACCTTATGAAATGGTTTCGTATCTGTTTGATTTAATATATGCAGCATATAATCACCCTATCTTTCAAATTTTTTATTTCAATAAATACTCGGTTTGGATTGCAGCC
>CAQBGY010001115.1 GCA_948759685.1 uncultured Eubacterium sp. | reverse complement strand
TATCTCAGGTTTTACGTGCGGGTGGAATGCCTATGACTCCGGCAAAAGAGAATCCAACATCAAACGATTGGTATTATTACTCCTCTGGTTGGGGAAGAGGGAGAACTTCTTCATGGACATCTGCGCATGAGTTTAGAAAGTATTGGGCGGATGTAAATGGGGTTGGCGCAAAAAAAGCATATGCGTTTGTAAGATATACTCCATCTGATTTTGAAAATAATAATACATGGGAAGAAATCTATGAATTCTTAGAGCCGGGAGACGTTGTTCAATATGTGCGTTTGAGCACAGGGGGGAAGACTTATCATTCCCAGGCAGTCTATGACACATATTATTCTGGTGGAAAATATTGCGTTAAAGTAGGTCAGCATACAAACAATGAATTTAAAGATCTTCGGACATATGCAAGCTCTTTGAGTAAATCGGATATCATTGTTTGCTTAATTAGATAAAGGCTCCATCTTCTCGGGTAGTATTGAATGATGGAAATATTGAAGAAATCAGCACCATGTCCCTTGATTCTTTGATGACTTATCAGGACACTCTTAGGCATTCAGTAAATGAAGATATAAAATGGGCAGGAATTGCGAAAGTGAAAAGCATGATGTTGCAACAGAAACCTGTATCTGAGTGTAAAACAGAGATTTCTTTGGACGTACTGAAGGAAATTGTAGATATCAGAATTGAAAATAATAACAACATTATTTCAGCATTTAATGGAGCAAATGATAACGAAGGGTTAGAAATAATTGCTGAATGCGAGCAAGAAAATAATATTTTATATCTGTTTTACGATAAGTTAAATAGTTCTGATGCGCATATTACTGAATTGTGGTCTGAATATTGGGAACTTATCGTCAATGAGGAGCCTCCTAATTATTATGCATATGGTTAAAGTATATAAAATTTTGGCAAGCGTTTTTGTCACAGTTTTTTTCATTTGTGGCTGTAGCACAGAAGTAGAAAGGCCATCTCCAGAAGAAGTGATAGAAGAGTTTTTTATACTATATAGCCAAAGTGATTTGGAGGAAATGAAACAGTATTGTTCAGAAGATTTTGTAAAATTATATTTTGGGGATGAAACTGTTTTAGGCAATACATCCGCAGTAGCTCAGAAAATTGAAGTGGTTGAAGATTTAAGTAATGGCATTGATAAAGAGGTCTTTTTTGTTGAAGCAACAATAAGTCCAGAAAAAAACTCGGCGCTTTTTGGAGAAGATGCAACGTGTTTTTATCTCTCGCTTATTACGAATGAAAAAGGGAACTGGATGATTGATGAATTTTTCACAGGGTGAGATAAGAACATAAACACCATTTGATAAGGGCATACAAAGAAAAGAAGCAAAAAAGTGCTACCAACCTTACAAAAAACACCGCCTAACGGGATAATAGGCGGTGTTTTTGTGTGCAGAGGAAACGCCCTGAACCGAGTGGGTATTCGGCCTCAACAGTGACAAGGAAGTATTTACATGGCAGACGAAACCAAGACTAACACCTGAAAGTGCCAGGCGCCCCTCCGCCTTTCGTGCTGGAGCAGAAGGAACAGGCGGTGATCCCCGACATGGACGGTGGCCCTGCCCCAACCGCCGAAGTGATTGACCTGTCGGACGTACGGGCAGAGGCTAACAAGGCTCCCAGCAAGGGTAAGCG
>CAQBGY010001114.1 GCA_948759685.1 uncultured Eubacterium sp. | reverse complement strand
CTGCTAAATATAAGTTTTCAAAAAATCATTTCTCAATTCCCAGCAACGCTCAATTGTCAGGCTTTCGGATAATATTACAGCGAGTCTTACTTCATCGTCCTCTCTCACTTCCACAATATCACCTTCTTTGAAACGTATGTTTTTCTCCTCACGTCCACGAAACAAACCGTAAGGGGTTCTGAAGTCACTATACAGTCCTGAGCAATATGTGTGATCAACGAGTTTTCCTGTTGAGTCATATAGTCTCATTGATATTCCGTAATCTTCCCAACAATCCAACTTAACGCCAACTGGATATTCTTTGATATAGAAGCAATACAACTCAGATTTGTATTTATTGTTATCGCCGACTATCTCAGAAATAATTTTTTCGGAGTCATCAACAGAATGATAATATCCTATTGTCCGGTGGCTTAACTCAAACTTAGGGTAATGTGAACGGCGCGAATACACGCGCTCATTTACAGAATATACTACAACCTTAAAGATAGTCTCCATATCACGTCGCGGTGGGTTGAGCGCCAATTCTTTGAATTCTTCGTATGTCATAGTTCTCTTCTTTTTTGATTGTTTCCTTTGTACAGCGAAAGTTTATCGGCAAACGGTGTCCGCCAAGGATGCAAATAATCACGGTTTCATAAAAATCCCTCTTCCCTCTATCAGTATTTATTGGATGAACCATGCAGCCATACACATGTTGTCGGTCCATCTTCATTTCAATTATATGAAGCACATTCTGAGAGACTGAAATGTATCAAGCGCCCCCGCCTCGACTAATGCATTTCTGCACGGATTCCTTTATATCCTCCAACTCGAAGATTACATTTTCTATCGCATCCAGAGCATCCGCATCTTCACTCCACATGTCAGGAAGACTATACACTCTGCTATAACTTTCAATAACGTCATAAATAGAACCATCCCGGTCAAGCTCTTTAAGAATTTCTCCTATTTCGTCACTTGCATTCTCTACAATATCACGTGCTTCGGCAAAAGAAGAAATAATCTCTGAGAGTCGTTCTAAAATTTTGTTGTCCATATTTCAAGATCTGCCTTTTTAATCGCCAGATAAATTCCTTATACATCTGAAATGCATAGCACTGTCAAATACCATCTCTTAAACCTATTATGCCATTTGCTACTGCTTACAACAGACCTTATCACTTGCTGCGATTAATGTCACTCTTGCCTGCTCCTCCAATGATTCATCGTAAGCACATCCCCATAAAATATCTATATCCGAGGACATACTTCCAATTAAATCAGCCATTGATTTCATTTCATTCAAGGGTGATTGCATATTCTTAGGCATCCATATTTGGAAAAGCATCTTGGCTATACAGTCCTGCTCGATCGGAAGTTTGTCGACAGCATCTTTCATTGCGCCCACAATACACCCTTTACCGTTCGCCGATCCCACCGATACATAATTGGCCGCCTCAGTAGAAAGAGTGCTCTTTATATCATCCATGCTCAGATTGATAGACCCGCATGTATTAATAATTTTGTCAATCTCTACAGTATCACCGATTATCCTATAATCCTCATACGGAAATTTATATGACGTATCAATAACTTCAATGGAATCCAGTAACTCTGCAAAGCTTACCTCCACCTTTTTATCACTAAGATCGGAAGAGCGTCGTGTAGGG
>CAQBGY010001113.1 GCA_948759685.1 uncultured Eubacterium sp. | reverse complement strand
GTGATTGCCCTCCCAGGTAGTAATGGTGGTTTCCAATAGCCATTTTACCGCGGCGCAGCCACTATGGGCTTTTTCTTAAGTGTCCAACTTCGTTTTACAATCGACCGAAATAAAAAATTCCTTTCTAAATACGATTAAAGATGTTATTATGGACAAATACAGATACACGGCGATAGCAGTGTTCTAAAAAGGAGGAAGGACGATGGCAGATTTTTATGAGACTGTACGAACAGTATTGAAGGAAGATGAGAGGTTTGTGGCAGAAGACGGCACATTCCTACGCAATGCGGTCTGCGAAGCTGCGATGAAGATGGACAAACAATTGATTCGGCTTCTTCTTAAAAATGAAGAAACGCGCAGCCGTTTTTTCACGGATGTAGATGACATCAAAGTTTTTGATAAAACGGAGTTTGCTTGGGTGATCAACAACCGGCAATTTCTCCCAGGCAGCTATACTCGCCTTAAGAACAAAATCGGACTTGCTGATGAGAATGGAGAGATGCTGTCTGCATCCGGCAAGGTTGAACTCGTATTTCCGTACAAAGATTGCATTCTTGAGGGCGGTCAGACAAAAGAAGATCAGAAGCGCAGCGAGATTTTCTATAATGAATCTTTGGCGCCCAATGAAGTTGACAGGCTGCTTTATCCTAAGGTATTTGCTGGGGCCAAGAGGTTTTCAATAGAAGAAAACAAAGTTGTTGAAGCACAAACCGACGAATTTATTAGCACTGATAATTTAATAATCAAGGGAAACAACCTGCTGGTATTGGCCTCGCTATTAAAGCGATATGAAGGCAAAATAAAGTGCATATACATTGACCCGCCATACAATACGGGGTCAGATAGCTTTGGATACAATGATAAGTTTTTGCGATCCACCTGGCTCTCTTTTATGAAAACCCGACTCCAACTGTCGCGCAGACTTCTTGCGAGCGATGGGATTATATTGATTCAGTGCAGTTTTCATCAATACCCCTATTTGCGTGTCCTTGCTGATGAGATTTTACGAGAAACTTGCCATCAATTTGACATGAACACTCTGGTTCGACATCCGGATCGGAGTTTGACCAGCGATAAAGAGTTCAATGACGTCGTTGAATATACCCTGATCTATGCAAGAAGTGAATCTTTCAAGATGCCAAAACGAGAAATCGCCAAAACGGAGAAAGACTATAAATATGATATTGCTCTGCCGCAAATTCCCCATGAAACGATCTCGCTGGGTGGAAAAGATGTAAAGGTGTATCTCCCGAATACTGTAACGATCACTTGTAAAGCGGGACATATCGGCGGATTGAAATCTATGTCTATACGAGGAAGCATTCGAGAGAAAAATTCAAGCGGCCGCTTTTATGTTGCATATCTGGAAAAATTAATTAATCAGTACCCGGAGGGAACTTTTTTTGCGGTACCCGGCATGGGAGACGATGGGCTGCCGTTTAGGCTGTTTGAGCTTCCCAAAAACGGGAATAAAAATGGCATTTATTATCCTGGTAAGCCTACTAACGCTGATGTAACGCGGATTCCTTATCCAAACTTTATGGATTTTGTGCAGCAGTATAATTTGGTTAATGACGAGGGTGGATATTCATTCCGAAACGGGAAAAAGCCGGAGGAATTCATTGCATTTTATCTGGATATTTTTACAAATAGA
>CAQBGY010001112.1 GCA_948759685.1 uncultured Eubacterium sp. | reverse complement strand
CTGAGAAGGTCATAGTATTTCTGTGCAATAGCGATCGACTTGACTGTCAGGAGCGCCTCATAAGTCCTGCCGCGTCCATTCTGCATTCCAAACTTGGCATAGGATTGATTTAAAATAACATTCAGAACGCTGCGCATATGCGTTTCGGTATCATAGAGCTGCGCTTCTTCCTCTGAACATATCCCTTTTGGTCCAAGATTCTCAACCATAAAGCCAAGTACAGCTTCGTCATGGATCGCCTCTTTAATGGTATAGCTGTGCAAAGGCTTGCCATTATTCCCATACAACTGATCGGTCGTTTGAGGCAGATCCCCTTTCTGCTCGTATTTATTTTCTTCAAAAATGGGTGTCCCAGTAAAGCCGTACCATAACGAATTAGAAAAGAAACGTTCTAAATCACGCTTTGTCTGCGGAGTGACTGCCCTATGGCACTCGTCTACCACAAAAGCGATTCTCAAGCCTTTTATTTTTTCGTACTGTCTGCTTTCCTCTTTTAATCGCTTACTGACCATAATCTGCATTTTCTGTCTTGTCGTAACAATCATCTGACGGCTGTCATCGGTCATCCGCTTGATTAAGGTATCAACATAATCTGTATCGTCTACATCAATCGTATCATTTTCTGCATAGGACTGAAAAGCCAGTTTTGTCTGTGTATCCAAGTCCTTTCGGTCAATCAGGAACACCGTCTTATCAATTGATGGAATATCCATGAGCAGATTACGAGTTGCTTTGTATGATGTCATCGTCTTGCCAGAGCCCGTTGTATGCCAGATAAAACCTGATTTTCCTTTCTTAGAAGCCTCACGCATTGCTTCAATCGCATGAATCTGATAGGGGCGCAGGATAAGAAGCTTTTTCTTATCATTATCTAACACAGTATATTTCGCCACCATCTCATGTGCCTCTGGAATTTTTAGTACAGCTTTTGCAAAATCAATGTAATCACAAACTGGCAAATTTTCTTTGTCAAGCCACCCCGATATAAATTTTTTGTTCAATTCTGTATCCCTTGCAGCAGCAAAATATTTTGTATCTACAGCATTGCTCACTACAAACATCTGCACATTTGAAAAAATACCATGAAATTTGCCCTCAGCAATATACTTCTTTATCTGCCGAAAACCGTCCATATAAGAATGTTCTTTATTTTTCAATTCGATATGTATCAGCGGTATGCCATTAATGAGCAGTGAAACGTCAAAACGCCTGTCTCTACTCCCCTCCTCTTCCCTGGAGTGAAACGCCTGATATTGGTTTATTACTTCATATACGCTTGTTCCTCCAGCAATATGCTCGTTATTCATAACAACAAGATGGAGTGTTTCATTTCCCCTCTGCACATGAACATACACCTTGCCATTTTCGCCAATCAGCCATTTGCCAGCATCATAAAAGGAAGCATGGGACAAATCATTCTTAATCTTTGCAAATTCTGACTCGCTCAATGGAATATCATTGAGTTTTGCTTTGTTATTCTGTTCCAAAATATATTTGAAATTGTCCCATAGCTGTTCTTCCGTTCTAATGTCTGGTCGGTATGTCCATTGCGACTCCTCACAACAGAGCTGGTCGATCAACCTTTTTTCGATTACAGATTCTAATTCTGCCATAGTTATTATCCTTTCTAGATCGGAAGAGCGTCGTGTAGGGAAA
>CAQBGY010001111.1 GCA_948759685.1 uncultured Eubacterium sp. | reverse complement strand
TTATTAAAAAACAAAAAGTGTCATTTATTGCTTCCGTAGATGAAGAAGGTTTCCCAAATATAAAAGCAATGTTTGTACCACGCAAGATTGAGGGAAATTGTTTCTATTTTTCAACGAACACATCCGCGATGCGCTCACAGCAGTTTCTAAAAAATCCAAAGGCAAGTATCTATTTTTATAGCAAGGGACGCTTCAAATACGAGGGCGTTATGCTAACCGGTACAATGGAAGTCCTGCAGGACGCTGAAACAAAGCGGGAAATCTGGCGTACCGGGGATACCATGTTTTATAAGCAAGGCGTAACTGACCCGGATTATTGTGTATTAAAATTTACTGCAAGAAAGGGAAGATATTATTGTGATTTGAAAACGGAAAGCTTTGATATTGAGGATCTGGGGAAGACTGCCGGGGAAAAATCAGGCAATTAAATATAAAATGTGATGATTATTGTGATATGATGTAAAATATAGTAATTTATGGAGAAAATGCAAATTTGATAGCGTAAAATGCGTTTATTCTTATCAGAAATTTTCGGTTATTATAGCGGTTAAATAGTATTTGAATTGTAGTTCATTCATTTCATGGGCAACGACAGCCCCGCAGGGCGCAGGATATGGAACGGTAACAGAAAGGGCGGCGGGATACATTTTATCAATCCTCCAAAATCCTGATTGCCTGAAATTACGGAACTGTTATAGATTATAAGTCGAGCTTCATATAAATTGATGTGTTCATAGGGCTGTCGTTATAACTTGATATTTCATAAAATCCGTAGGATTTATACATATGAATCGCACTCCGTAGAAACGGAAGTGTGTCTAATAACATATGAGAGTATCCGATTTCTTTTGCGTCTTTGAGTATTTGCTCAATGAGCTTTCTGCCTATATTTTTTCCTCTGAAAGCAGGTCTGACATAAAGTCGTTTCATTTCACAATTCGACTCATCGATTTTTCTAAGACCGATACATCCTGCCAATTTTTTATCATAAAACGCAAGATATAATCTGCCATGGGGCAAACCATATTTTATGTCCAAATGTTCTAATTCCTCCTCATAATTTTGAATATCAAGATATTCCTGAAAGGAAGGATCGCCTGCAATCAGCATGTTCGTATATTCAGAAAACAATATACTTATTTCCTGTGGAAAATTGTACGCAGGTATAATTTTAAGTTCCATGATTAACCGCCTCCGTTATATTAACGTTCCGACCCTACGGCCGGAAGCTGCCTATTGGCTTTTTTCTTAATAATCATACCATTCGAAAAGGCTGCTTTCAAGTGCTGTTTATGGTTTTCCATGGAAAAACTGTTTTTGAAAGGAGATGTCCTTTCAACTATTCGCTTGCCTTTAAAGCTTTTCGGGGTTCATGTGTCATAAATATCCCCCTGTGGGGCTTGCGGCCATTGCATGTCTTTGCTAAAATTTTTTCGTCTGAATGCAGCAGGGCGAGTCTTGCGGTCGGAAGCATTCGGATGAAAAAGAAATGGGCAGGAGGAAAATGGCTTGAAAAGGAGAATGCTTGCGCTGCTGCTGGCAGTGTCAGTGCTTTTAGCGCTTGGCGCCTGCGGAGGCGCTTCGGATGACGGGAAAGAGGATGCTTCCTCGGCGATCGGGGAATTGCCCAGATCGGAAGAGCACACGTCTGAACTCC
>CAQBGY010001110.1 GCA_948759685.1 uncultured Eubacterium sp. | reverse complement strand
TGCCACCGAAGCCGAACTGAGGCAGATTGAGCTTATGCCCGAACAGCATGAAAAGCCCGATAAGCAGCAACAGCGGCCCAATCAGCAGCTCGCCCCATTTCCCTATTGCCTTTTGTATCCCGAACACGCTTGCACCCTCTTTCAGAATAGAGATAAGGATGACGCCAAGGATGGTATATGAGACAACTCGTCCTAAAGTGTAAAGGACACCATTACGGAAAATACGTCTGCGGTTCTCTATATCCTTGCTGATGTAGCCTATTGCAGCTATGTTGGTGGCAAGCGGACACGGTGAGATAGCAGTGAGCAATCCGAGAAGGAACGCGGTCAGAGCCGGAGCAGTGCTATTGTCAAGTAAAGTCTGTAACCAGTCCATTATTTCAATGATTGGCGGATTTTGTCTGCAAGACCTTTCTTGAAGCCGTCAGGATTTTTACGGGCGTTCCCGAAGCCAAACTCAGTGAGGTTGTTACGGCTCTCCTTACCGTCTTTCCATTTGTTGACAAAGAGAGAAGACCATGTAACTTCGTATTTGTCGGCGATTTTTTCTCCCTCCGGGGTAGATATATCCACGGTCTTGAATACGACAGTGCCGTTTTTCAGCTCGTTTGCAAAGAGAGTATTTACTACCTCTTTAGCGTTTTTCTCGATAGCCATGCAGGTGGCACAGCGTTGTTTGCCGTGGAAATATATCACTTCCACTCTATCCTTTTCAGGAGATTTCGCAGCGGCGGTATTATCCCCGCTTCCGCACGACACCAGCCCTATCATAAGGGCGAAAAACATCAGTAACTTTTTCATGTGATTATCATTTAATTTAGATTGTTATTTGCCGAATTACGAACATTGAAAATAAAAAAATAGTGCTTACGAGCAGCAGCTATTCTTTTTTGAGGGACAGCAGTCGTCAAGCATCTGTGAAAACAGTTGCCGGGCAAGTTTCCAGTTCTCTACGTTGATGCAATACTTTACTTTGGGCGGCTCAATGGTGCCTTGTATCAGACCGGCCTCCTTCAACTCGCTCAGATGTTGCGATACTGTGGCTTTCGCAATCGGAAGCACCTCATGTATATCTCCGAAGAAACATTCGTTTCTCTGAGCGAGAAAATTGAGAATCGCTATCCGCGTGGGATGCCCCATCGCTTTTGCAAACCTCGCAAGACGCTCCTGTTCGAGTGTTATCTCTAATTTTGCCATATCATTTTTATTTGTTGTTCGCAAAATTACAAACAATATTTGATATATCCAAACATAGCGATGATTTTTTTGAGGCGAGCAAAGTCTCACGAGGATTACGTGATGTTAAATGACATTAAATAATCCGGCACCACTAAGTTGTCAAAACATCGTATCATTTGATGATAATAAAACACCCAATATTACTGCCATTTCTGGGTGTAATATTGGGTGTAGATTTTACAAATGCTTGATAAGCAAGCTAATTAGCGGAAAGACAGGTACTTGAAACCATTGTAAAATATATTATCATAATGATGTCAAGTTTTGTATTAAATACGCTGATATACGGCGAATTAACCCAAGTATTGCATTAAATAAAATATTATTGAATTTCCTTGATTAAACCGATTTTTGTATGTAATTTTGTATGTGTAAAACAGAGATACATTCAACCCATACAAAAAAATTTCTCTCATGG
>CAQBGY010001109.1:245-1661 GCA_948759685.1 uncultured Eubacterium sp. | reverse complement strand
ACAAGCCGAAAGAGCGAGTTACATACAAGATGATTAAGGAGTACATAGAAGCGAAATATGGCTTCAAAGTACATACCGCATATATCGCAGAGGTAAAAAGGGAGTTGGGATTGCCGATGTATGATGCCCCTAATGCGGTAGAAGAATTGAAACAACCGAGGAAACATCCGACGGCAGAGAAAGTGGAAGCCATAAAGGATGCTTTGAAACATTTTAAGATATCATGAGGTTAAATATGGAAGATATTACAGAAGTGAAAGATATAGTTCGAATTATTTTACGGACAGATGAAATAGAGCGTGATGGTAGTAATGGTTCAAATATAAGTATTCCCATATATGATATTTCATCTGAAGAATTTCTGGAGTTTGCGGAAAATGCAATTGCATCTGAAACGAAAGAAGGTGTTTTTATTATTTATACAATACTTTGATTATGGAAATCTTAATTTATATAAGATGAAAATGAAAAAACTGATAGAAACAGAAATGTTATAAAGGTTTGTGATTTAATAAGTTGTGTAGTCAAATAGGAGATATTAAATGAATGAGAAATTTTATAATGAAATTAAAAATATTTTAAATATGGCAAGAAACAAAGTCTATAAAACGGCCAATTTCGCAATGGTTGAAGCTTATTGGAATATAGGCAAGTCAATTATTGAGGAGCAAGGTGGCAATGAAAAAGCAGAGTATGGTACAGGATTATTAAAAGAATTATCAAAACAAATGACACAGGATTTCGGTAAAGGTTTTACAGTGACAAATTTGAAATATATGAGGCAGTTTTATTTGATGTTTCCAAATGGTCACGCATTGCGTGACGAATTGAGTTGGACACATTATAGACTTTTAATAAAAGTAGAAAATGATAATGCACGAGAATTTTATATGCAGGAAGCTGTAAAATCTCAATGGAGTACCAGACAGCTTGAGCGTCAAATAAACTCTTTCTTCTATGAAAGGTTATTATCCAGTAAAAATAAAGAGCAAGTTGCAAAGGAAATTCAGACACTGGAGCTAGCGAAGAAACCAGAAGATGTCATTCGTGACCCGTATGTGTTGGAATTTCTTGGGCTGACACCCAATGATGACTTTTATGAAAGTGATTTAGAGCAAGCGTTAATTACACATTTGCAGAAATTCCTTTTGGAACTTGGCAGAGGCTTTTCCTTTGTAGCAAGGCAGAAAAGAATAACGTTTGACGGACGTCATTTTAGAATTGACCTTGTATTTTATAATTACATTTTGAAATGTTTTATATTGATAGATTTAAAAGTCGGGGATTTGACACATCAGGATTTAGGACAAATGCAGATGTATGTTCATTATTATGAACGAGAACTTATGAATGAAGGAGATAATCCACCAATTGGCATTGTGTTATGTGCAGATAAAAGTGAATCTGTGGTTAAGT
>CAQBGY010001109.1:0-235 GCA_948759685.1 uncultured Eubacterium sp. | reverse complement strand
TTCAAAATACAAATTGTATTTACCAAGCGAGGAAGAATTATTACGAGAATTAAATCAGGAGTATCAAGCGTTGGAAGCCGGTAAGATGGGGAAGGAGAATATCGGCGGTATGAAAGAAGAATAAATTTTGCATCAGGGTGGTGCAAAATTGATGGGGCTTATAGTTTGTGGGAAAAGGGATGCACGAGCAGTATTAGTACTGTACAAATATTGCCCATATTTCCGTGATTTTGTG
>CAQBGY010001108.1 GCA_948759685.1 uncultured Eubacterium sp. | reverse complement strand
CATATTAACAATTAACAATACAAATCCCAGTCAAGATTTTTCAGGACGGGACAAAGCGAATATTGCTTTATCTTTATGTGGTTTGCCAGCAGTAAAAATAAATATTGAAGTGGTTACCCCTTCATTAAAAGTCTTTTCAGGTAGCTTTATGATTTTCTCCAATGAGTGCTTTTTTAGAAGCTTCTTTCCTCCGTGCTTTTCAAGTTTCTTGTCAGGAAGGATAAAAGCACACTTCGTTCCGGCAGGTACACTATCCAGAACATTTGTAACAATCTTCATGCACCCATATTTTTCTTCAAAAGGCGGGTTCATTAAGATTTTTGTAATTCCAATATACTCAATCCACTTTTTTGCCTCTTCACTGCGAGTGTCTAATTGTCTAAGATTAGTTTTGCCATCCTTATGAATGAGCATATTGGCACATGCAAGAGCAAATATCTCACGATCAAATTCTATTCCGTATAATTGAGACTTTTGGATTTCTTTTGCTTTATGGGTATTAACACCTCCAGCTTCTTTAATCATATTGCACATGGACTTTACTAGAAATGCACCACTACCACAGGCAAAATCACCTACCATGTCGTTCTTGTCAACCTCAATAAGTCGATACATTAACGACGTAATATGGTCGGGTGTAAAGACTTGTCCATGTTCTGACTTCTTCTTATATCGATTGAATTCGTTAAAGAAGATACCCATTACATCTTCGCCATTCCAAAAATCAGAATTAATGTTATCAGAGATTTGGGAGATCCAATCTATAAAGTTGTCAATAGCCTCTTGGTTCTCCGTGGAATTCATCTTTATTTCAGAATAGACATCAAGTAAAATATCTATTTTCTGATTTTGCTTACGCTCTTCTTCAAGGGATTTAGCAAGAGTAGAATGAATCGAAGTATGGAAAGTCTGGTAGTTCATTCCTGCGACAAGTGAAGCTCCATATCTTTTTGCGACAAGAGCGCAGGCAGTAAATATCATTCTGTGATATAAATTCTTGATGCCAAAGTCAACATGTAGACTGTCATTTATACGCTTGGTCAAAAGGTATATCATCCCTTTATTGATACGATCTTGTGAGAATAATCCAAGATAATATTCTTTATTTTGAAGCTCGGATTCTCCCTCACGACGTAATCCATTTAAGAATACCATGATGTCATCACCATTGTATAATATGCCAACTACATTCTTGTATTTTGTCCGTGCTATTTTACAATTTTTCAGGAGCTCATCAATGTGTGCTTGTTTGAGGGGTGTTGATGTACTTTTAGTTTCAAGTATAATTGCTGGCAGAAATGGTTTTGACGGAAGATACCATCCATCAGGGCGATCTTTGATCCCTGAAAATCCTAAGCTATTGAAAGAAGTAATCTGTCCAACACCAGATTTGGCATCGGAACTATCTGTAAAACCTAGTATCTGACCTGCTTGGTCTCTTACTTTATCTTCCGTCATATTTAAATAAAACTCTGGTGGCAGTTATCTGAGGGGCTGGCCGTGCCTACAACGACTGCTTGGGAGTTTAGGGATTTGTTTGGTTTGGCGGCATCGCTGCCTGTGGGTTTAAACCGTTTCGGCCATACTCAGATCTTTATGGTTGCTATTTATGCAAAGTTACAAAGAATCTTTGAGATGGCAATCGGTTATGTCGTAAAACACAACCGATTGCCATGACAGTGTT
>CAQBGY010001107.1 GCA_948759685.1 uncultured Eubacterium sp. | reverse complement strand
AAAAAATTTTTAAACATTTTTCAATTTACCTATTGACATTTCTTAGCTGGACTGTTTCCCAATTCGAATATAGGTTTTTATTGTTAGAATCTCCTCCATTCCATTTTGGGGAGTACTGGAAATGAGATAAGGGCAACAGACCGAAGCCCGCTGCCCTTTATCTCTTTCCTTTTTATATATTGGATAATATGCAATACCATGCCAAATCTCATTACGCTTCATGCACTGCCTCCAATCTTTTCAATGGGGCAGTCCCCATAATCCGCATAATCTTCATCACCGGATAAATCACTGTCATCTACGGAAACCGCCTGATTCCCGCTGTCTACATGCAGATAAAAATGTGACATGCCTCCTACATGAAAGACTGCATCTGCAGGCACATTTTCCAACAGATACCTACAGAAATCACTGACCGTTATATTTGCAGCCAAGCGCCTTTTTTCTATATCGTACATATTCATGCCTCCTCATGCTCTAAAACTTCCTCAATGCTATAGCCTGTTGCCGACAGAAGGATATCTAAAGCCTCTGTTATTCCTGCATCCCAACCCCTGCCGTAATCATCCTGCACATCACACCCGCTCGCTTCATGTATCTTTTTTGCAGCTTCCCTGATCATATCACCCGTAATAATATCCCCGTTGTCCTGTATATCTTCCATGTTCTTCCTCCTTAAATAAAATAGGGAGTACCCCGACTATCCGGAATACCCCCTGCGTGTTTTCTATTAACCTGTAAAAACTGTCAACTTTATGGAAAATCCAAACCTCCATACATTTACACAAGCTGTTTTCCATACTGCTTTAAGTTTCTATAACCGTTCCGCCCAAAATGTTCACCAGCCTTTCTTCATTCTTATTCCCATTTGTGATATGCGTGATGATAGTATTGACAATTCCTTAATGTCTATCAGCTCATCATCAGACAATTCGCCGTTTTGCTGCAGCCAATCATTTCATCCCTAAAGTACATCAAATCATCCGCTGCCTGTTCAACCGCCCCTTCGGAAGCAATCGCTTTCTCATACCGCGCAATGTAAAACGGGATATACGGAAACAGCCTTTTTCCACAATGTATTCCCTCGTCAGTTCCTCCAAAATCACGTTATCGGATTTGTAATCAACCGCCTGCCCGTCAGGAAACGTGAATGTAATCGTTGTCGTTTTCGGCGTCTTATCTGTCCGTTTGATATAAATAACGGAAAAGCGCGGCATTGGTATTACCGCATGTCCGATGTCCCACACTGCGGACTGCCTTGCAGTAATAAACGTGTACTCCGCCATCCTGATTGCCATTGAGCCGTCATCATAGCTCTGGCATTCCAAGAGGTATACTTCCCCTTCAATCCTTATCAGAAAATCCGAAACCTCCTCCTCAATTTCCCTGCTGCCATCCGCTGTTTCATTTTCGGTCAGATACCCTTCCGAATGCAGGACCTCCACCTTTACGTCCATTGGATAATGTCTCCCGAATATGTCATTGATGACGGAAACGAACAGTCTTTTGTGCTTCATCTTCATGGTCTTGAACACGTTGTCATAATCATGTGTATTCTTCATCTGTTTTCCTTTCTAACATTATAGCATACAACCGCAAAAGCGCAATCGGATTTTATATTTCAGGATTTTCGCGGGTGTTTGACACTTCTTTTTGATACCATATCGTAAAAATCCTTTATTTAAGC
>CAQBGY010001106.1 GCA_948759685.1 uncultured Eubacterium sp. | reverse complement strand
ATATCCCTATTCTCATCTATCCTCACTTGCCCCTTTCAGCCATCAATAAGTCTATTTCGGATTCATTAATCCCTACCATAGCCTCACCTAGATCCTCCGACAATTCGGCAAGCACTTTTTTATCATTAAAGTTTGTGACAGCCTTAACGATGGCTGCCGCCCTCTTTTCGGGATTACCTGATTTAAAAATGCCAGAGCCAACAAACACGCCTTCCGCTCCCAATTGCATCATAAGCGCCGCATCAGCCGGTGTCGCTACCCCACCAGCCGCAAAGTTTACCACCGGCAGTTTTCCGTTTGTTTTCACATAAACTACCAAATCATAGGGAACGGCAAGTTCCTTTGCTTTGTTATCCAATTCGTCCTCATCCATAGATACAATTTTACGGATCTCTGACTGCATCATGCGCATATGTCGCACCGCCTGAATAATATCGCCAGTTCCAGGTTCTCCTTTTGTTCGAATCATGGATGCACCTTCATTAATTCTTCGCAGAGCCTCTCCCAAATCCTTTGCACCGCAAACAAATGGGACATTAAACTTTCTCTTATTGATATGATAGATATCATCAGCCGGAGAGAGGACTTCACTCTCATCTATGTAATCAATCTCAATGGCTTCCAGAATCTGCGCTTCCACAAAATGACCTATCCTGCATTTTGCCATAACTGGGATGGACACTGCTTGCTGAATACCCTTGATCATCTTTGGGTCGCTCATACGGGATACCCCGCCAGCCGCCCGGATATCAGCAGGTATTCTTTCCAGTGCCATGACAGCACATGCACCTGCTGCTTCTGCAATCTTTGCCTGCTCCGGTGTAGTAACATCCATAATAACACCACCTTTCAGCATTTGCGCCAATTCCTTATTCAGCTCATACCTATTTTCCATTATTGTTCCTCCTCGTTAATAAGTTTGTTTGTTGCTTATATATTATTTCCCTCCCACATTTGGAAGAGAATTTAATATCTTCCAATAATCTGTGAATTTCATGAATCTGTACAGCAGTTGTATGGTTTTCAACAGGTCGTCGCTCCCTTATTGCGTTTACAAGTTTGCGCGCATAACATGCAAATGAACTTCTGAAAATGGATTCTCCCTCCGAGTAATAATCAGGAAGTTCTACGGAAACATGTTTTCCGTCAATCCTCAGCATATTCTTTAAATCAAATTCTATTTTTCCCAGTTCCCCAATGACTATTATATTGAGTTCTTTATCACCCTCCAATATTGCAGTGGCAGTAAGATTCACAGAAATATTATCTTCCAGGTACATCGACACATTACAGAATTCAGAAGCCCCGATTTTATTATGAGGGCTATATAACTTTCCTCGTAAAGAACAACACTGCTTGTTTAGCCAAAAGAAAAGCAAATCCAGAAAGTGCGGTAAGATTGCTGTCCTTATCCCACCCCCAGCTTCTTCAGTGCAGTTCCACGTCCCTTTTACTTTGTCTTCCAGATACAAAGAGGATTGAAAAAACATATCCACATAGTAGACATCCCCAATCGTATTGATCAATTCCTTTATCTTCTGAAAATATGGATTAAATCTCAATTCTAAGTCAATGTAAAGGAAGCTGTCAGCAAGCTCAGCGTCCTTCAACAGCCGGTCTGTGTCCAGTAAATCCAGACAAAGGGGCTTTTCACATAATACATTGATATTTTTTGCAATAATAGCGCTTGC
>CAQBGY010001105.1 GCA_948759685.1 uncultured Eubacterium sp. | reverse complement strand
AAAATTACAGCATTCTCAGTCGGGTGTCAATGCGTCATCGCGGAGACAGATACTTTTAGTTAAAGTTAAACGTCAGTATCAGCCTCCGTGTCAAGGGTTGGGCTGATACTTTTTTATATAGCAATAAACGTGCCAATATCACCAAGTTGTCATCCTGACAGTTATGTTAACAAATAGTATAAGTGATTTTTTAACAAGGTTAATAAAATTAGTTAGAAAAGAAAGATATATGAGCATGGCAATCTATTTTAGATGTAAATGCGCTTTATTAACGCACCGTACATATCTCCACGTTCAGTGTGGAACCATCCTTTCCACACTATGACTTCGTAATATGAAGCCATGTATTCTATGATACGATTGTTTGCTCATATATCTTCGCTTTTTCTACCTTATAACAGACAAGCATAAGTTTTCAGCTTGAAAGCAGAATTTTTACAAAGATTTAACTAATGAATGAATCAAGCATAACAATCCGCTGGGAGGGAAAAACCGATGGTTGTACCGACATATCGGTGAGTGGAGATATAAACTATCAGACTCATTTTAGAGAGGCATTCCTATCGTTGGATAATATTCCTCCACTACACGATATTACCGAGAGGGAAACGAGTGGCGAGAGTGCTGGAAAATCGGCTACAATAGCATTTCTCACTCAGCTAATCGGGATTATCAGAAAGAGCGATAAAACGAATGGTCAGATTATATCAGAGCAAATACAAAACTCTAAATTTCCATTGACGGATTTGGTAGCGATACGAAAGTTTGCCGAGATTGCAGGGATAAAGTTTGATGAACGGAAATTTCGTAATCGGAGAGAATTTAGGATGTATGTGCAATCGTTTATGAAAGAGAATAAAAGGAAGGAGGAAAGGAGATGATTACATTGTGTCCGTTCTTTGAAGCAATTCCGTTTGGTGAGCCGAAAATTCTTCATCAGTTAAACTTTCCGACATACTCTTTGAGTGCATTAGAACGCGCAAATTCTCCTGGAACAAAATTTCTTGGCGAGACATTTGAGAACCGAAATACTTTGGAGAATAAAAACGGTCAATCTCTGTTTGTTTCAAATTCTTATAACCAAGGGCCACCGCCATCTCAGATAGTAAATCAAGCAAAAAAGCATTATTTTGCTGAAAGTGCGGTGATTGAACGTTCAAACTATCATAATATTCTCTCCACGCATGTCTTACTTTATGGTTGTCCTGAAATATGACATCAATAGTATTCAACGCATCTACCCATTCTTTGGTAATTGGAGTCGCTTTTCTATTAGCCATTAGTTTAAGGAATAAATGAAGTTGCGCATCGCGCTTGGCTTTGCGATTTTGATATTTGATACCTCCAAACCAAATAATAATAGGAATAATTGCAACAGCCAAAATTTGGCCAATGCCTATAAGTAACTGAATGGAGTCTGTGGAGTCTGCTGTCATAATGTTTACTTCTTTGATTACCAAGCGCAAAGTTACGAAATTTTTTTGTAACTTTGCACTGTCTTTATAAGACAACATTTGAAATAACAGAAAGGTGCCTTATTTCTTGTGAAATCGCCAATCTAACAAAGAATACACGAGGCACGGTGACAGCTCATAGCGTGGGCTGCCTATCCGTGCGTGTATTCAGGTGTTTGGCGATACCTACAAGAGTGCAAGGATGGCAGCCCACTTTTCTATATATAACTCAAGTAAGAAAAATCT
>CAQBGY010001104.1 GCA_948759685.1 uncultured Eubacterium sp. | reverse complement strand
CCCGGGATATTGATATGAAAACGCATGAAAATGAATAGAACCATTCGCAATGGTTTTCAGATAGTTATATGTAATTAGTCTTCTATTCATTTATAGCCGTTTTCGATATTTTTTGCCAAGTAGTACACTTTTAGTACACCACAGTTGTTATAGAACTGTTAATGACTCTTTAATGCAAATTTACGAATTACTTTTGAATGTGTAAATTTGTGGAAAAGAAAAGTTTACACATATGGCAAATATCAAGACAAAGAACAAACAAAACCCTAAACTACAGCAGTCTGTACTGAGCGACGGACGGGCCAGCCTTTATCTTGAGTTTTACCTCGGGCGAACCGAAACTCCCGTCGTTGATGATGACGGCAACCCAGTGTATTACACCGAAGGTGCGATGAAAGGCAAACAAAAATACAAAATCAAGCATGACCGCCGAAAAGAAAATCTGAACCTATACATCTGGATTGCACCCCGTACCCAACAGGAGCGCATCCAGAACAAGAATACGTTGGCTCTTGCCGAGAAAATCCGATTTGAGAGAGAACAGCGTCTGCTTGAAGACCGGGAAGGCTACCGATTGAAGAAAGAGCGTATCGCCAACTTCCACGATTTCTTTCAAGAATACATAGACACATACACCAAAGCAGACAAACGCATGATTGAAATGGCTCATCGTCGCTTCCGTGCTTTTCTCAGCGAAACTCCGGCATATATGATGTATGACCGAATCTTAAGACCTCAGCAACTGACAAAGGAAATGATGCTTTCCTTTGTGGAGTATCTGAAAGCTCACGGCAAAGGTGAAGGCCCACAATCAGTATTCCAGCGTTTCAAGAAAGTCATAGCTTATGCCATTGAAAAAGAAATCTTGTCGAAGAACCCTTGCATAGGTATTACCATCAAGGTTGACGAAAAGACTTTGAAGAAAGAAATCCTTTCTCCCGAAGAGATAGAAAGATTGATGGCAACACATTACGCCAATGAAAATCCTGTCATACAACGAGCTTTTCTCTTTAGCTTATTCTGCGGTTTACGTTGGTGTGATGTAAGCGATATAACTTTCCGGAATATTGATTACGCCAACAAACTTCTGATTTTTGAGCAGAACAAAACACGCGGGCATAGCTCGGCGAGTGGTGTAATAATCCCTCTTAACGATGATATTCTATCTCTTGTAGGAAACCCGGCGACAGAGGAGGAACGCGATAGTCTAATATTTCCGCTACCTTCTCATACCGCTTGCCTAAAGGCTGTGAAAAGATGGGTTAAAAGAGCTGGCATTAGCAAGCATATCACATGGCACTGCGCACGTCATAGTTTCGGGGTTAATTTGCTTAATCGCGGAGCGAATATAAAGACGGTATCGACCCTTTTAGGGCATAGCAGCTTACGGCATACAGAAAAATACACACGAGCTAATGACGACCTTATGGTTAAGGCTATAAACAGCCTCGGCAGTGTCAGCTATGCAAGCCCCGAATAACTTTCCACGGGATTGAGTGTTATATGGTTGTAGATGTGAGCTAAAAAGCTTAACTTTGCATACGGAATCGCAGTCAAAATAATTTTGATTGTGGATTTAGTGGTCGGACATCGGGAGGGATACCCGGTGTCCTTTTTCTTCTCATCGCCCGATTTCGCTCCACATTTGCATAATTCAAAAATTTTTCGTATCTTAATATAGCAATCCGACAAGGGTATCAGTCAATTTCAGT
>CAQBGY010001103.1 GCA_948759685.1 uncultured Eubacterium sp. | reverse complement strand
GGCATGACAGTCCAGGCGTTTTTCATATTGGTACATTCTCACATCACCCCTATATTATTTTACATTTCGGGGTGAAATATGAGAACGAAATAAAATTTTATTTTTTAGTAGTATTTATTTTCACTTTTAAAAAATTCATTTATACTTTTGATTAATTCCAAGCAATATAGTGTCTAAGGTATTTGATAAGCGTTCCCTAACTTGGTTTGGATTATCAAAAGCATATCTTAATTGCAAAGTAGTATATCCATGAAATATTCCAGTAAATATGTCTAACACCTCGCCCACATATTTCTCTTGTAGTTGGCATGAGCGGATGAGAGTTTTCAAAAGGGATGTATAGTTTTCATAAATTTCTGCGGTTTCAGAAGTACCATTCCATGTAGCCCATTGGATTGTTTCGTAAATCCCCGGATGCTCAATCATAAAATTAAGATACTCAATGCCGACAGCTTTAAGTGCCGCATCTCCTGATTTTCCAATGGCAACCCGTTCCAAACGTTCATTCATAGTACGCATCCCTTTGTGAGCAACTTCGCGTAATAGACTATCCAAGTTATCAATGTGATTATATAGTGACGGAGTTCTGATACATAGCTTTTCAGCAATTACTTTAAGCGAAACATTATGCAATCCATGTTCATCTGCTATCTGAGATGCTGTGTCTATGACAGCCGCTTTACTGACTTTCATTTAGATGTGTCCTCCAATCAATCGTTATTTATATTAGTTTAACTATTGGAATTAGCATAGTCAATACATATCATAGAAATTTTCCTAAACATATTGACATTACGATTATAAAGGAGTAAAATACTAATTAAATTAGTTTTTACAATAACCCAGTTAGCTTGGAGGGCGCTATGGAGCAGAAAGATTTGTGCATAGAGAAAATACCAGCGGTTATTTGGGGGACACACTCTAATAAAGTGTATCTATATGTGCATGGGCAAGGCGGAAACAAGAATGAAGCAAAAGATTTTGCGTGTATTGCGGTCAAATATGGTTATCAAGTTTTAAGCATTGACTTACCTGAGCACGGTGAACGCCAACAAGGGAATGTATCATTTGAGCCATGGAATGTCGTTCCAGAGTTATCATGTATTATGGCTTATTGCAAGCAACATTGGGAAGAAATTTCTTTATTTGCAAATAGCATTGGCGCTTGGTTCAGTATGCTGGCGTTCGCTAATGAAAATATAAAAAACTGCTTATTTGTTTCTCCTGTGGTAGATATGGTAAGTTTGATTTCTAACATGATGACATGGGCCAACGTATCTGAATTACAACTTGAACAAGAAAACCTAATACCTACTAATTTTGGACAAACTCTTTCTTGGCAATATTGGATATATGCAAAGGAACATCCTATTAAAAAGTGGAATATCCCTACTAAAATTCTATTTGGCGAAAAAGATAACCTTATTGATAATTCCACGATAGAAACTTTTTCTCAAAACTTCGGATGCGAATTAACTGTCATAAAAGGTGGGGAACATTGGTTTCACACCAAACAGCAATTAGATATTTTGTTTGGCTGGGCGAACAATTCGTTTCAAGCAAAAAATATTTGTCAAAATGAAAGACATATTCAAGAAATATAAAACAATTTGAAGAAGTCCGCCCAACGGGAAATAAAAAAACCGTTGTTTCGGCGGCTGAATATCTGCGCGCCAAAACAAAATACAGTAGCCTAACGGCGGTTTTGAAATAACAAA
>CAQBGY010001102.1 GCA_948759685.1 uncultured Eubacterium sp. | reverse complement strand
ACGCTGATGCTGATGTACCTTTGCGTGATTGGTATAAAAAGACAGAAAAGGCAGATTGGTCGTGTTTGGCTGATATAAAGCAAACATTCAATAGTGTTGATTATGTAGGTAATGATAGATTTGTCTTTAACATCAAAGGCAATGATTACAGGTTGGTTGCTATGATTTTGTTTGCTGCTAAAAAAGTGTTTATCCGTTGGATAGGTACTCATAAAGAGTATGATAACAAAGATTGTTCAAATGCTTAAATTTGTTTGGTATGGCAAAGATAAAAACAGAAAAACAGTACAAGGCAGCTTGTTCAAGAATTGAAGAACTGCTTAAGGTCGTTAGTAATGATACTTCAACCGATGATAGAAATTTCCTCGAATTGGACTTGATTTCCGATTTGGTCGCAGACTATGAAGAGGAGCATTTCCCTATAGAAGCTCCTTCTTTGGTGGATGTTATTAAGCTTCGTATGTATGAAATGGGGCTTACCCAAACAAAACTGTCAGAATTGTTAAATGTAAGTCCTTCCCGGATTAGCGAATACCTTTCAGGAAAGTGTGAACCAACATTGAAGGTTGCTCGTGAAATAAGCCGAAAACTAAATATTGATGCTAATATAGTGTTGGGTGTATAAGTTTTGTTTGTGATATATTTTAGGCGTGATTCCATTTGGTTTCGCGCCTTTTTTATATCATTTTACGACAATCGTTTCATTGTCGTATATCGCCCGTCCTATTATTTCTTCCCCTCTTTATTTATAGCGAAATTTACCGTATAAAATTATAAATCAAATTCATACGGTATGACAATCTTAGAACAAATCTTGGCAGGACTACAACAAAAATTCACTGGGGTGGACACTGCTATTCTTACCCGAATTGCCACCAAAAAGGCAGAGGGTGTAACGGACGAGATAAAGGTAAACTCCATCGTAGAGGGTATCAGTTTTTCGGACGTGCTTAACTCATACGGCGATTTCCGTGCCGGGGATGCTTCCCGTACTTCTGGAAATTTTCTTTACTTTACTGCAAAACACACCGATACTTCACTAAGTTTGCCCTTATGCAGTTGATAAAATAACATTCTACCATGTCCCCTTTAAACTCTTGAAGTTTACTGTTTAAAAATTGATTCTTTTTATTTATTTTGTAGATAAATAAATATATTTCTTTATTGGGAAAATGCAAAGAGCAACTTAAAAAGCCAATTGTATAAATGATTGGTTTTTCGGTATTTTTTAATCCGGGCAAATATAGTGTAAATAATTATTCTATAATATATAAAACATTGATTAATATGTATTTATGAGAGTGTTTAATAAACTTCCCTGAGGGTCGCGGGTTCGAGTCCCGTTTGCCGCTCTTTTTTTATTTTTCTTCCCTTTCCAATTCTTTTATCTCTTTATTGAGGAATACGGACAGGATGGTTCTTAAAACAACAATACCTCCCAATAGGGCCAATTCATTCAAGGTTGGTTCCAAGACTGTTTTCAGAATATCCGAAGCTATCAGAAATTCTAAACCAAGAAGCAGATAAGTTCCGAATGTGGCTCTTAGTTTTCGTATATTGGTAGTGGAATATCCTCCGGTAAAACGTCGTATTTCATTCTTCAAAAAAGAGATGATACCTATCAAAGCTCCGTATGTGACAATCAAAAGGCTTGTCACACTTATAACAGCAGCTAATAAATCCAAGAAATGAGTAAGCATATTTATTTGTCTTTATGAATAGAACA
>CAQBGY010001101.1 GCA_948759685.1 uncultured Eubacterium sp. | reverse complement strand
ATTATCTGGTATCTGTTCGACACCGAACTGCGGATGCCCCTTTTTCTTATATGTTGTTTATAAAATTTGTAAACAGTCATTGGTTGTCTGTATGTAAAAGACAATATGACATTTCTTGATTTGTCCAAAGCTCTATGGTATAATTTCTTCTGGTAAACAAAAAGAACACTGGTGGTGATACTTATGTGTATAAACAAGAAAAGAAAGAATAAAGCTTGGCTCCGTGCAAAGCCAGTATAAGCGACACTTGCATGGAGTAAATATTAGTCGCTGACATATATTGCTGGCTTTGCTGCTTGACTAAATCAATCAAGGAGGAAGCCGCATATGAAATATATAAATGCAAATGAAATTCTCCCTGTCAGGCTGGTTGAAGAATTGCAAAATTATATTCAGGCAGGTTATATCTATATTCCGGCAAAAACTGAACAACATAAATCTTGGGGAGAATTATCAGGTTACCGAAAAGAGCTTGAAGATCGTAATCAAAAGATTATCTCGGATTATAAGCAGGGTATATCTATGGAGAATCTTGCGGATTTCTACCATCTTTCGGTTTATGGCATTAGAAAAATAATATATAAAAAATAATTTAGGGAGCTGCTTAAAGAAAGCAGCTCTCTTTTTTACACATTACGTCTGTAATGTTTAGTGTATTGAGAATACCGCAGTAGATGAATAAAATTATTTTATACATGACCGACAGGAGGGTTTAAAAATGGCTGATTCAAAGAAAATATATCCACGTACAGGAGATATGCAGACAGTTTATCTTAAAAATGTGATTACAAATCCCAATATTGAAGCAGGTGATTATACGATGTATAACGATTTTTCAAATGACCCTGCGAGATTTGAAGAGAATAACGTATTGTATCATTATCCAATCAATCATGACAAGCTCATAATCGGAAAGTTTTGTTCCATTGCCTGCGGTGCAAAATTTCTTTTCAACAGTGCTAATCATGCGTTGGCTTCATTAAGCACATACCCTTTTCCGCTCTTTTTTGACGAATGGGGGTTGGATAAAAAGAATGTGGCGAGGAGTTGGGATAATAAGGGTGACATTATAATCGGCAATGACGTATGGATTGGCTTTGAAGCTGTTATCTTAGCAGGAGTTACGATTGGCGATGGGGCAATTATTGGCACTCGTGCCGTTGTCACAAAAGACGTGCCGCCATATACCATTGTAGGAGGCGTTCCAGCAAAGCCAATCAAAAAGCGGTTTGATGAAGATACTATTTCTGATTTGCTTCATATCAAATGGTGGGACTGGCCAAATGAAAAAATTGCCCGAAATATAGCGGCAATACAGTCGGGATCTATCAAGGAGCTTATGGAGGGTTAAATATGTGTACGAGATTTGTTTATAACGGAGATAATACAGTTGTCGGATTTAATTTTGACATTGACCTTTCTGTATGGACGCATACAGTTATTGCAGAAAAGGACAGGTTTTTTATTGGCATTAAAATGCCAGATGATCAATATCACTCTTTTCATGGAATCAATAGAAACGGGAATGTCGGGACTTTACTCTATGTGAATGGAAATAAGAACGGTAAATATCGTGACGGTGAGGGGTATATTACAGTTTCCGATTTAACAGAAAGCTATATTAAAGGTAAAATTTTATTTGACGATGCACTCAATATTGTCCGGAGTAAAAAAATTGTATATGCAAAAGACGCCACCATGCAGGCTATGCTTTCTGATAGGAACGGAC
>CAQBGY010001100.1 GCA_948759685.1 uncultured Eubacterium sp. | reverse complement strand
GCGACCACCGAGATCTACACTCTTTCCCTACACGACGCTCTTCCGATCTTCGAGGTTATAGAATGTAAGATTCCTTTCGACTTTTCAGCCTCCTTCGTCCTAAACTGTTGCAAAAAATGCAACAGTTAGATTTTGCTCTAACTCACCGCTTTCAAACACATTCTTGATGTGCCGAGAAATGGTTGATTTATTGCGCTGAAACAGCTCCGCCATCTGGTCGGTCGTGAGCCATACCGTTTCATTGGAGAGCCGAACTTCAATCTTAGTCTCTCCGCCATGCGTCTGAAATAGTATAATCTGTCCGTTATCCATATTCATAGATTAAATTTAAAGTTAATCATATATTTACGAATCGAGGTTTATATGACGCCCAGAAAGAATTTTCTCCACCCCAATTACGAAAAATCGAATATATTCTCATAAGTCCCTTCTCAAATTCATCTTTTCTTGCATAAGCGATATCCCAGTCTAAATCTCCATTGAAATATGGAGTATAGGCGATGAGGATATATTCGAGAGTTGGCTTAAAGATTACTCGCGGAACCATATCTGAATATGTTCCAACAACCCATGAAAAATGTTTCATACAGCTATTTAAATATTGCGATTGTTTTAGCACTATTTTATTAGCCAACAGAATATACTCCGACTGAAATTCCATGAATCTTTTTTCGGGCTTTACATTTACAAGCATTGATATAGCATTATTGGTGTGATCTTCTATGAGCAGTTCACTTATATTATGACTTGAATTTGATGATACCGAAATTCGCAGCTTTATAATGATATCATGTACCCTATCATATTCTTCTTTAGTAATCGCTTTAAATGAATTATTTTCAACAAACAATTTCATTTCATCCAATATCCCATCAAAATGACTTAAAAAAAATAAAGATTCGTTAGCAGACCTCGTATTATATTCTTTCTGAATTTGAAATAACGATAGTTTCATCTTATCCCAAATATGTAGTAACTCATCTTCTGTAAAGTCAATTATCTTTGAGATATCTGCAATATCAAGGAATGAACACCCTACAGACACACATCCATTACTAATGCCGTTGGACCATAAAAAGCGAGACTTAAGAATGACACCTTTAATACGGGAAATCAATGGCGAATTCAGTTGAATATAGTTAGGAATTGCCTTCATAAGAGTACAATCGGATTCAATCAGGGACGTTGGGAGGTTTTCAAGGCATTCTTGAACAGTCTCCTCATCAATTAACTTGATTAAATTCAATATGACATAAATCTGAGCTGGCTTATTTCCGTTTTCACAGAGCCAAAGTATTCCTTGACGAATATTATCAATATATTGAGATGATAGTAAATCTTCCTCATTCAAAGAGTGCAAAGCGTTTATAATGAGGGAATTTTCCCAATTACCAATATTTTCACGGGTGTTTAATATATCCGATAAAACTTTAATCTTAAACTCTTTATCTGAGGTCCAAGTTAAACCAAATGAAATGAGTTTATAAAAGTCTTCGTGTGTATAATTCCAATCATCATATTTCCTCGTTTTAAGGTCATATGGCTTCAGTTTATTGAAAAAGGATATGAAGTCTTTATTCCAATGTGTAGCATCAACTCCTATTGATAATATTGGCAATGCAAACATAATCGATTGCCGATAATTTTCGGGACATTCTTTTTGCCGCAAGGCAGAAAATAACGATTTTACAATTCTTGGAAGCTCATCTTTTAAATCGTCACAATAAAGTATCT
>CAQBGY010001099.1 GCA_948759685.1 uncultured Eubacterium sp. | reverse complement strand
AGCTGTTTTATCCCCAATTAGGTGTAAAAACTCTGCTCGATGGCGGGCGGCGGCGTACAAAAAATCTATATGGTGTTGTTAAGAGAACCGTCCCGGCGGGACAGGTCAGGCAGTGACCTGTTCCACCTCCGGGATGGGTTTGAGATTAAAATGAATTTCGATAGAAATGTGTCTTGTTTTATTTTCGTCAATGCGCTCATGCACGACGATTTCTTTGATTAAGCGGTTGAGGGTGGCTGCGTCCAGCTCTGTGATGTTGGCGTATTCCTGAATGGCTTCCACCCATTGTTTTGCGTCATTGGCAAGCTGGACTTCATCGGACAGCCGCTTCCTGCCCTCGGACACTTTTGTTTTAAGCTCCGTCTGCTCGGTCTGTGTCCTTTCCAGCATGGTGTTGAAGTTCTGCTCACTGATACGCCCTGCAATCATATCCTCATAAAGCCGCATTACCATTTTGTCCAGAACCTCAATCCGTTCCTCGTCCCTTGTAAGGGAGCGTTCCATTGCTTCCCGCTGTTCCCGCTGCTCGGCTTCACAGGTATTGGTCAGGCGGTCGGCAACCGCTTCCCCGTCCATCAGGGCAGCTCTGGCACATTCCCGTATTTTCCGCAGCACATGGCTGTAAAGGGTGTCATAATCAATCCGGTGCTGGGTGCAGTGGTTCTTTCCAAAGGCATTGTAGGTTTTGCAGGAGTATATCCGCTGGGGATGTTTTGCGTTTGTGTAGCGTATCGTCAGCGACTTCCCACACTCGCCGCATTTTAGCAGTCCGGCAAACAGGCTGATTTCATTGGTCTGCCCCGGACGCTGGCGGGATTTCAGCTTGTTCTGCACAATGTCAAAACTCATGCGGTCAATCAGCGGTTCATGCTGTCCCTCCACCACAATCCAGTCCTCCGGCTTCTTTTCCCCAATCGTGCCGATTTTGAAGCGGTAGTCTTTTTTCTGGGAAGCAATCGCCCCGGTGTAGACGGGATTCATCAAAAGGTCTTTGATAACGGAGAAGTCCCACATATACCGCCCGTTTTCCGGGTCTTTCTTTTCCCATTTGGTGCGGGTATTGCGAAGCCCCCGTTCCCGGTTCCACCATGTGGGGCAGGGGATTTTTTCTTCCTCCAGCCGTCTGCGGATATAGTTCGGACCATGACCGTTCAGGGCATATCCGAAAATCAGCCGCACAATCGGGGCGGTTTCCTCGTCAATGAGCAGATGGTTTTTGTCCTCCGGGTCTTTCCGATACCCAAACGGGGCAAGACACCCGGTAAACTGTCCTTTCTGCGCTTTCAGAAGATAAGAGGAATGGACTTTCTTGGAAATATCCTTGCTGTACATCTCGTTCAGGATATTTTTGAACGGGGCGATGTCGTTGTTATCCCGCAGGGTGTCGATACCATCATTCATGGCGATATAGCGGACACCGTTTCTTGGGAAAAAGTCCTCAATCAAATGCCCGGTTTGCAGATAGTTCCGCCCCAGTCGGCTGAGGTCTTTCGTGATGACAAGGTTGATTTGCCTGCGCTCAATGGCTCTCAACATTCTCTGTAAATCAGGACGCTCCATATTAAGACCTGTGAAGCCATCGTCCTGATAGACTGCCACAACCTCCCATCCCTGCTTTTCGCAGTATTTTTCCAGCATATCACGCTGGTTTGCGATACTGGCACTTTCGCCTTGCAGGTCATCGTCCTTTGACAGCCTGCAATAGACCGCCGCACGATAGCCCCCGGCAAGTGCCTTTC
>CAQBGY010001098.1 GCA_948759685.1 uncultured Eubacterium sp. | reverse complement strand
GAGTTCAGACGTGTGCTCTTCCGATCTATGATACTTTGAAAAATCCGTAAGCTTTTGCGCACTTTTCAAAGCACCATAAAAACGTAAAAAATAGGGAACCAACTTTTCACACTGGTTCCCTTTATTAAAAATGGTTTTCTTTCAGCTTTCGCCTGAGTCAGTCCGTGGATACCATCAAACCCTTAATGAGACTCCACAGCCAACGGAAGGAAAAATCCCACTGACCCCGCCAACTGCTTCAACGTCAGACGGACACTCAAAGGGGCCGTCTACAGCAACTTATGTACGGTGCTTCATTAGCTCAGCAATATCTTCCTCGTCACTCATTTCAATGACTTTCAAGAGGTTCATCGCTGGCTGCACAACGGTATGTACATACCCATTGCCATTGACTTTCTCGTAGTCACTGAACAACTCCCAAAAAGCCTCTGACTCCATTCTCGTCCATGCCTGCAAAGGATTATGTTCCTTGCTTGTGAAGTAACGATAGTTCTCAAGCAGTCGATCACGGAGTTTGTTCCGCTCCATACGAGCTGTGTCATCCTCCATTTGCATAAGTCGAGATGTCTGCTCTTCCTGTGCTTTTCGTAATTCCTGGATCTCTTTCTCCAAGGACTCCTGAATAGCTACACTCTGTTTTCTATATTCGGGATACTTCCGAACAGCTTCAAGCGCCTCTTCAATCTGCTCATTTCTCTTCTTGTCTGCCTCATATCTCTTAACCAGATAATCACGTACTTTTCTGTAAATCAGAAATAGAAATGCACATGCAAGTATGACGTGAACAAGATCTGAGATAGTAAAGCTCCCGAACATTTTCAAAAACTCTTCAAACCCAGTCATATTCCACCTCCAATCTACAATTAAATAAGCACCCAACACCCGGCAGAATATTGGGTGCCCAAAAATTGTTACTCTGTTACAGCTTCAGGGGCATTGACAACCTTAGTCATCTTGCAGAGGTCATCAATCAACTTGGCAACCTCATTCATATCAATATTGTAGTTAATGGTTTCAGCAGAAGCTTTTACCATGGCAAGAACCCACTCTTTACGATCTGCGCCATTGTCAAACTTCTCTTCTGCAATCTCCATATATTTTGTAACCGTAGCAAGCAGATTGCTCCAGTTCTTTTCCTTGGTAGCCTTACGTACATATGTCACCAGGCTAAGTACCAGAGTAATGATTGCCGCAATGCCGGTTAGGTTAGAAAGAATCAACTTTGCCCATTCCATAAAACATCCTCCTTGTTAAATAGCTGGACTATCTTCAAATTCGTCATTCACAAATCCAGCCGCTTTTGCAGCGGCGTACTTTATTCCTTCGCCGTCTGCGCTGGAATTTTCAACTTCGCTTTTATGTACAATACCCTTCAGCACAATACTTGCCGCTGTGCCGATTGGAGTCATAACAACCGTGTAGCAAGCCAAAGCGCCCATGTATTGATACTCAATACTTTTTACAGCAAGGTAAAACCCGCCCATAAGACCAGCAAAAAGAAATGCCATAATCAACAGGGCGAGCCAATTTGTAAAACCAAGGCCAGAGCGCTTCTTTTTCTTACGAGTTGTTTTCTTTCGACCACGCTCTATCTTGATTGTCATGTTATGCCGCCTTACCCATCATTTGGGCAAACCGATAAAGCACAGTTACAAGCTGTTCACGAGTAAGGAAGTCCTGCCACATGCAGTTAGGCTCACCATTGATGGTAGTTCCATTACCCGCAATCAGTCCACTCTCAACCGCCCA
>CAQBGY010001097.1 GCA_948759685.1 uncultured Eubacterium sp. | reverse complement strand
ATAATTTGTTAAAATTATAACAAAGTTGAAATCTTTTAAAAAATTATATTTTCTTTGTCTAGTAGAATAAACAAAAATTTTGTCAGAATATTTGTTTCTCCTAAACTTCCCTATATTCATCATATTGTTCTCTAGAACTGTCATACTGACCTGTTGCTCTATCACCCTGTGTTGTATCACTGTCTTTAGGTGCCTGACATAATGCAACATACAATTCTGTATCTGTCAGATATACATATGGTGTTACATAAAAAATTGCCAAAACACCGCAAGTAAAGGCAGTCAATAAATACCATCCCAAGAATGAAAGATCCAACACAAAAGCATCCATTTTATTATTGTACATCATATTTTTTGTTCTGCCAAATGCTTCACTCATATCCATATTTGGATTCTCAGCTAAAAGATATGGTATCATACGATACTCATACGCTTTTACTATCCCCGGTATTATAAACAGCAACGACCATAAGGATATAAATAAATTTCTACAGAACATGATTTTTACAATATTCAGGTATCCATCCGTAAATCCAAAAGCAATCTCACCAAACTGAGGGTTATCTTTTCTATTCTTCAGCATCCATCTGCGGCATCCTACCTCTATCGGTGCCAGAACAAAAGCTGATATTGCGACTGCAGCTATAAGAATGATAAAAGCCAGTATCAAAATCATTAATATTGTAGTGTATGAAAGACTATTTATGAACGCTATTATTTTTCTGACAATAATTTCATATGAGCTGTAGATGCTATAACCGAAATCATTTCCCAATCCATCAGAAATGACATTATTATGAATATTAGTCATTCTTTTATCCATAAAATCACTCACATTGAATACACTGTCTACTCCTGTACCTCCCAGGCAGATAGACAGTATCAGTCCTACCAACACTGCTCCCCAGTAATTCTTCTGTAATATCTGCTTTGCACTTGTTTTCAGTTCTACCCTGCTCCACATTGCTTCATTTCTCCTTTTGTCTCTTTTTTAAATAAGTCCGCCTACTAATATATAAGCGGACTTTTAAATTTATGATTTTATTTAATCTCAACTAACCAGCCTTCCGGTGCTTCGATTCTTCCCATCTGGATTCCTGTCAATGTATCGTATAATTTCTTTGTAACCGGTCCCATATCATCCATCCCACTAGGGATACAAATCTCTTTTCCATGGTCAACAATCTTTCCTACCGGAGAGATAACTGCTGCTGTACCACAAAGACCACATTCTGCAAAATCTTTTAATTCATCTAAATAAACTTCTCTTTCCTCAACCTCAAGTCCCAAGTAATCCTTCGCAACTGTCATCAGAGAACGACGGGTAATTGAAGGAAGAATACTATCTGACTTCGGTGTAACTACCTTATTATCTTTTGTAATAAATAAGAAGTTTGCTCCACCGGTCTCCTCAACCTTTGTTCTCGTTGCAGCATCTAAATACATGTTTTCATCATAGCCTTCCGCATGAGCTGTCATGATTGCATGCAGACTCATTGCATAGTTAAGCCCCGCCTTAATATGTCCTGTACCGTGTGGTGCGGCTCTGTCAAAATCACTCACCTTAATTGTAAGTGGCTTAACTCCTCCCTTGAAATAAGGTCCTACCGGTGTAGTGAATACTCTAAACTGATACTCTTCTGCCGGCTTTACACCAATAACAGATGAGCTGCCAAACATATAAGGTCTAACATATAATGTAGCACCGGAACCATATGGTGGTACATATGCTGCATTCTCTTTAATGGTCT
>CAQBGY010001096.1 GCA_948759685.1 uncultured Eubacterium sp. | reverse complement strand
AATATCTCATTTTCTCTCACCCCCTTTCTTCCCAGTAGGGGGCTATTACAACAAATGCTCATACAGCATAAAGTGGCATAAGCATTTGAGTAATACGAGTTATCAAGACATACTAAATGATTTGACAGTTCATATTCATGGGTAGTATATCCCCTAAACGAACACTGCGTTTTTTTGACAGAAAATAGTTTGTCTGATTTTGCGGATATAAAAATAACACGACGGTACCTCCTGATACCGCCGCATTATTAGTCATGGTTTCTAAAAGTCCTCCGCTGTCCGTTTTGAAGAAACGGCGGCTTATGAGTATTACCAAAAAGAAAGAGCCGATAACCGCATTTTTAATCTGCGTGTTATCGGCTCTGCGTCTGTGCGTCTGGCTCTTTGATAACTGATATATTCATTTGTTGTACGTTAATAATGGTTTCGTGCTTGCATTTCGGGCAATATAGGGGAAAGTTTTTCAGTTCGGTATCACTCCGCATTTTTAACCTTGTTTTGCTTTGGCATATGGGGCATATTATCCATTCGGTATTCATGTTAAATACCCCAATCCCTGCTAATCATTTGCAGTTTTACCATATGCGGGTAAATCCTGCCTGTGTTCATCAGTTTTTCTGGCGTTCCCTGTTCCGCAACAGAACCGTCTGAAAGCACAACCACTTTATCCGCGCCGCTTACGGTACGCATACGGTGGGCGATAACAAGTACGGTCTTATCCTTTATCAGCCTTGATAAAGCAGCCTGTATCAATGTTTCGTTTTCCACATCAAGGCTTGCCGTTGCTTCATCAAGTAAGATGATAGGGGAATTTTTGAGGAAAGCGCGGGCGATTGAAATTCTCTGCCTTTCCCCGCCGGACAGTTCGCAGCCATTTTCACCAATCATACTGTGATACCCGTCCGGGAGCTTTGTCGCAAATTCTTCACAATTTGCCAGTCTTGCCGCTGCAATCACTTCTTCGTCGGTCGCGTCCTTTCTGCCTATTCTGATATTCTCCATAATTGTGTTGTTAAACAGCGTCACATCTTGAAATACGATAGAGTACAGCGACAGCAAGGTTTCCGGCTCTATTTTCGATATATCCATACCGCCGACAGTGATTTTCCCCTTGCTTATATCCCAGAACCGCGCGGCAAGACGTGATACCGTAGTTTTACCGCCGCCGGACGGTCCGACTAAGGCGGTAACTTCTCCCTGTTTTGCCGTAAAGGACACGTCTTTCAATACGGTTTCCCCAGTATTATAAGCAAATCCCACATGGTCGAACACAATATCGTAACCTTTATTTGTTACTCTGTCTGTTCCTGTCTGGATAGGCTGGTCAAGGATTTCGTTCATACGGTTTATGTTCGTTTTGGTGGAGATTACCGCAGCAAGATTTTGCAATGCGCCCTCAAGCGGTGCATACAGCCTTGAAGCTACAAGCAGAAACATAAAGAACAGCGGAATATCAATCTCCCCACGAATGAGCAGCGCAGAACCTACAAGCGCAACCGTAGCAATCCCAAACTTTAATATCAGCGTAGAGGAAACAACAAAAAGGGCAGTCCCAAGCTCTGTTATAATGTGCCGCTTTTCCACATAGTCAATTTTTTTGCCAAGCCCTTTCAGATAGCTTTCTTCCGCATTGTTCGCCTTTAAGTCCTGTAAACTTTCGATACACTCCTGTACGCCGCCTTCAAGCGCAACATTCGCCGCTACGGATTTGCGGTTAAAATATTCCTGTATGCGGGCTGAAAAGAATGTGA
>CAQBGY010001095.1 GCA_948759685.1 uncultured Eubacterium sp. | reverse complement strand
TTCCGTTCCATTCTGTCCTTGTTCCCTTATGTGCTTTTTTCAGCAAGCCCTATTTTAGGACCGCGATTTGGGTCAGAAAACATTTGCAATTCATCAACAATGATGAGTCCAATATTATTTAAAACCATTTTATTTCCCATTGCTAAAAAAGCAAACAATTTCTCATAAACCGTTATTAATAGGTCATAGTTTCCATTTGAAATAGCAACATCAAAATTTTGGTAGTCTGAAGACGACGGGAATACTTCGTGCTTTCCAATCGATTGCATTGAGGAGAGAAAAATAGGATATTTCTCGGAAACCATTGCCCTATATGGCGCAAGATAAATTACCTTCTTGGTGGGTTCCGCCTGAAAGCATCGTGCAGCAGCTACTTCGGCAATCAAGGTTTTTCCCGCCGATGTCTGACCTTGTACAAAAAGATCTTTGCCCGACCAAAATTCTGAAGCATGTTCTCCCCAAAAAACATCTTCCTGCAGGTCTGTCATCGTAGCGGGATCTCTGTTAAACAAGGTAAAAGATTGATGACGTTTTATAAAGCACTCTATTAAGGAGTTTGGAATACCTTTTTGTATGAGCTCCTTCAAACTTCCCATAAATTATTCCTCCATTTTATATGATTGATTACCTTTTTATGAAACTCAGGGTGGCCAGTCATAGTAAGATTTTTGAGCTTTAAATATACATAACCTTCCACCACCAACGCTGTATAATTGTAGCATGGACGCAGCCAAACGGCAGGAGTAGAGAAAAAGCCATGCGGAAATCGCTGTTTGACATATACACTGAACTTACTATCTGTCTAATTTTGGACACTACCAGCATTGAAATCTGTGCGGTTGAAAACAGTCAGAAGTTCATAATCTCAAAGTTGCAAAAGTAAAAGCTTTGGCAAAACTTTCGTTAGTACAGTATTGCGTAAATAGCGTTGAATAGGTTGACAGAAATAAATAGCCAGCTGCGGATTTCCAGTGCCATACACATTCACTGAGACTTATACTAACAACAAATACAAAAAGCTTTTCAATCAGCGTCATATCCGCCAAAGTGTGGACGGAAATATCCACTGGGTGAACAATATCATGATTAATCGCTGGTTCTGCAGCCCAAAGTAGCTGTGCCTGGCGATCCGGACTTAACATAGAGGACTGACTCTTCCACCCTTCGCGAGGCTCTGGGCTGTAGCACACCGGGTCAGACATCTTACGCCAGCTTTGTGTCTTCCTCGACCGCTGACCTTGACGGAATATCGCCGAGCTGTTGCCCATAAAAGTGGCGAGGGAGCTACGGTGTCAAGTCGGACGGTCAAATGTTCCGATGCTTTTTTCATATGTGGCCCTGACAAGGGAGCCATTATACTTCATCGGCTTTTGGTGCCAGTGAGTTCATTTAAACAGTTTTCACATTAGCCTAGTATTGTTTAACTCAGATACTATCTACCTCGCCAATACCAACCACAACAATCCTTCGCATAATATGTTGCCTCGTTGTGTAAGCTAATTTCGTGCTCTATTTGTCTGCCTGCTGGCGGTTCTTTTTTTGCCGTTTTGCCGCTTATGCCTCATTCCTGCCGTTGGTTCTTTCCTTAGCTCTACTTTTGCAATCGGTTAATATGATTGTAATGAATGGACTATATATTGTGCAATCATACATGGATTATCGCCGTAATGCTGAAAGTTTAATGAGACACAATGTATTATGAATGAGTTTTAATAGGAACACTGTAATATCAAGGCTTTTCGGAGCCAGCAA
>CAQBGY010001094.1 GCA_948759685.1 uncultured Eubacterium sp. | reverse complement strand
TTTCATTGATTATACCATAAAATTCCTTTAGTTGTATAGGAAATCCTGCAAAAAATCAGACAATTTATAACAATTTTTGTTGCTGTTCATCCGCTGCCTCCGGTAGGTGTTTTCGCGCTGTTTTTGCGTTGTTGTCCCACCCTTTATGAAAATATATATTCTTGTCCTCTGATAGAAAGTACTCTTTTCATCATCAAATTTCTGAAAGGATACGGCAAAACTATGCAACTGCCGCATCCTCATTGGCAATTGCCGGCAATTTTAATAACCCTCCGCAAAAAGCGGAGGGTTTAATTTCATTATATGTCCAATTGCAAATACTGTCAACAAAATGACGCAATATGTTTTACAGAAAAACATTGACATAATGACGGATCCGCTGTAAAATTTATTACAGAATTACCAAAGGCTGTGAAGAGAAGAGTAAGCAGTTAGATATGTTACAGAGAGTCTGACAAGGTGAAAACAGACACAGAAGGAACTGCCGAAAATGGTCTCGGAGCCGCGTACCGAAGCTGTTATGCCAAGGCTACGACGGGTGCACCCGTTACAGTGACAGGCTATCGATGAACCATTTCTCATCCGTAGCTGATAAGGCTTATATCGTGAGGTATAGGTAAATTTAGGGTGGTAACACGAAGCAGCTGCTCTCGTCCCTGAAAAAGAAATTTTTCAGAGAGGAGGGCTTTTTCATTGCAAAAAACTTAGAGAGTGTTTGAATAAATAAATCATCAATGAAACTTTAAAATGAGATTATGCGGAAAAACAACGCGGAAACGGAGATTACTATGAAAACTATTTTAATCGGCGGTGCATGGCCATATGCCAATGGTTCATTGCACATAGGGCACATTGCAGGATTATTGCCGGGAGATGTATTGGCCAGATACCATAGGGCGGTCGGAGACAATGTATTTTTTGTATCCGGAAGTGATTGTCACGGAACACCTGTGGCCATTCGAGCAAAGCAAGAAAACAGAACCCCTCGGGAAATTAGTGATTTTTACCACGGGGAATTTACGGAATGCTTTAAGAAACTTGGATTTAGTTACGATATCTATACAAAAACATCCGCTGAGGAACACAAGCATTTTGTAAGGGAATTTCATGAAAAATTATATAAAAGCCCCTATGTCTATGAAAAAGAAGTTCCACAGGCATACTGCGAAAGCTGTGACAGTTTTTTGGCTGATCGATTTGTATTCGGAAAATGCCCGAAATGCGGAAAAGATACAAGGGGCGATCAATGTGATTCCTGCGGTGCGGTCCTCGATCCGGAAGCTCTTGCGGAACCGATTTGCGCAGTGTGCGGAAAGCCTGTCAATTTTAAAAATTCAACCCACTTATATATAGCCATTACCAAGCTGCAGCCCAAATTGAAAGCATTGGTTGACAGCCATCCCGAATGGAGAAAGAACGCTGTCGCCTTCACAAACAAATATATAGAGGACGGTTTAAGGGACCGGGCTTTAACAAGAGATTTGGACTGGGGTATCAAGGTTCCAAAAGAAGGTTATGAAGGCAAAACTATCTATATATGGGCAGAAAATGTATTGGGGTATTTGTCTGCCAGCAAACTCGCCGCCCAAACAAGAGACGCTGATTTTCATCAGCTTTGGGGAAAAGAAGCAAAACATTATTATGTGCACGGAAAAGATAACATTCCTTTTCATACCATTATTTTACCTTCACTTCTATTGGCAAACGGTGAAAACTGGCATTTGCCGGATCAAATCATATCAAGCGAATACCT
>CAQBGY010001093.1 GCA_948759685.1 uncultured Eubacterium sp. | reverse complement strand
CCTAAAGGTTTCGCCTTAAGGCGAGGGTTTTAACCCCATTATACAGACAATAAAGCAACCGACAATGTACTTATCAGACAAAAGGCAATACTAAATATAAATAGCATGGAAATTTTTGCTATGATAAGCTGCGTACTGGTAACAGGAATTGTTCTAAGTTTTTTTGAAGTATCACTATCCCTTTCTATAAAAAACAAAATAGCCGCAATGATACCAATTAGACATGGAAGCAAAAAGACTAAACCGTATCCTAACATCATTGTGTAGACATAATCAAATCGAGTTTGAAGATAGTGTTCCGTTGTATCTGTGCCTGTTCCTGCTTTCGCCATATACGCTAAGATCAACGGAAAAAACAGTGATAATGACATCAGCGCATAAATCAGTCTTTTTCGTTTCATTTTCCAAAATTCACACTTTACAAGGTCAAGCAATTCCTTCACCCCCTGTTACACGCTTAAAATAATCTTCAAGACTTTCTTCGCAGACATAGGCTTCTGATACGGTAAGCTCGTTTTCGACAAAGGCGGTTACAATTTCCCCGACAGAAATATCTAAATTATGCAGACGCATCTTATAGTCGTCCTGTATGATAAACTGCGTTTCATGGAAATTACGTTCCAAAATCCTTGCCGCCTGTGTTGTACTGGAAACGGTAAAACAGATATGTCTACTGCTCTTTGCTTCCAGCTCTGCAAGGCTTTCTTCCTCCAATAATGCGCCGTGGTCGATAATTCCTATATCATCGCCAGCAATGCAATCTCGGAAAGAATATGGCTGGAAATCAATATTGTTTTCCCTCTTTCCGTACAGAGGTCACGGATAAAAGAGCGCACTTCCGCAATTCCAATCGGATCAAGACCGTTAATCGGTTCGTCCAAAATCAAAAGCTCCGGGTCGTGCATAATGGCAAGGGCAATCGCCAGTCGCTGCTTCATGCCAAGGGAGTATTGGGAAAACAGCTTTTTGTCTTTATAGGGAAGCCCCACTAAATCAAGCGCATTTTTAATTGCATTACGGCTCGGCACTCCCCGCAGGGTTGCAAAAATGCGCAGGTTTTCTGTGGCGGTCAGATTCGGGTAAAATCCGGGGGATTCAATCAGATAGCCAATCCGGGGCAGGAGCTTTTTCTCATTTGTCCGTAAAGGCTGTCCCCAGATTGTAACTTCCCCGGAAGTGGGCTGTGTCAGCCCAAGCAGCATTTTCATGGTCGTTGTCTTTCCGGCTCCGTTCCTGCCAAGCAGACCGTAGATGCGTCCCTGCTTTACATGGATATTCAAATCCGCAACGCTTTTCTGTGTTCCGTATTGTTTGGTAAGATTTTTTGTTTCAATTACATATTTGCTCATTGCGAAACCTCCTTTTTTATGACAACTGAAAGGTTAATATGTATCTGTTTTTGGACACAAAAAAAGCAAGTTGCATATAAAAAAATTTTTATATTTGACCTGCTTTTATATTTCCACGTTTAATTTTCCTTTTAAATTTCCTATGACTGATTTAAGTTTAATTCTGTCGGATTGGTTTGTCAAGACATTATTTTATATTTTTAAAAATGGTATTAAGTTAAGATTTTATTGCGCATTAATTTAATGGGGATAAATGTTAAGTAAATGACATTGCTCCAAGCATAGAATTGTTTTTATCTGTATAAAGGCAATTCTACTGTTTTCATAGATGGAATATACAGTATTTCTATTTTCATCATTTTCTCTTAAATAACGTTCAAACTCAAATGCCTGATGTTCTGCAA
>CAQBGY010001092.1 GCA_948759685.1 uncultured Eubacterium sp. | reverse complement strand
GACGTGTTCATTTTGGACTGTTTTTCAAAAAATCCATCTTCTTTTCCTCTCTTTCTCTTTTTATTGTTGATAGGCAGCTATTTTAACGCCTATTTTTTCACTACATATTACACAGCTTTCATATCGTCCAGATACGATTCTTGGCTCATATTATGCATCCAGCCCCAGCCCTATCATATCTAATGTCAGTCCATTTACATCACTCTTTTGTTTGACAACAAATACGATGCACAAAAATCCGGCTTTGCCTTCTTCTATAAATATTTTTCCCTCCATAATTACGAGAATTCTCCTTTTTTCGTTTTCCTGCAAAGAATGATTCCCATGAGCAGTAGCACCGGAAAAATAATACCTGCCAAAATTCCCATCTTTAGGTTATCCCCCAATGCTCCTGATACCATTCCAACCAATGTAGGGCCTCCCGAACAGCCTATATCTCCGCCTAACGCCAATAACGCAAACATGGCTGTTCCGCCTTTGGGCAAAGCTGATGATGCCTTGCTGAAAGTTCCCGGCCACATGATTCCAACTGACAGCCCGCAAACGGCACAGGCAATCAGGTTTAACAGCGGAATGGGAAAAAGAGAAATTCCCAAATAAGACAAAATACATAAAAAACTACTATAAACCATAAAGCGCTCCAAGTGAATACGGTCGCCATACTTACCATAAAACAATCTTGACATCCCCATTAAAACTGCAAACGCCATCGGTCCCGCTAAATCACCCGCTGCCTTGGAAATCCCAAGTCCCTTTTCTGCAAAAGCAGAAGCCCATTGGCTTACTGCCTGCTCGCTTGCCCCTGCGCATACCATCATTACCAGCAAGATCCAAAATACTTTTATCCGAAACAAATCCTTTAATTCAAGCCCCGATTCGCCGTCCTCAATCAGCGGCGCAATTGGAACCTTGGCAAACACAAGCGCATTTCCAATTGGGATAACTGCCCAAATAACAGCTAAAATTTTCCACTTTTCTATACCAGCCACATAAAAAAATAATGTTGAAATAAGTACAACTCCGGCATGTCCCCAGCAGTAAAAAGAGTGGAGCATACTCATTGCTTTTTCCTTATTATCAGAAGGACACGCCTCAACAACAGGACTGACCAGAACTTCCAATAGTCCACCGCCAATTGCATAAATCAAGACAGCAATCAAAATTCCGATAAAGGATACCGGTAAAACCTCTGGTAAGATTGTAAGAAGAATTAAACCTGCCGCTGATAAAACATGCGCTATAACCATTGATGCACGATACCCTATTTTATCTACAAATCCGACTGAAAGTAGATCAACCAGCAGTTGTATTCCAAAATTAAAAGTCACCAGTAACGTAATCTGAGAAAGCGGAATATGATAGCTATTCTGAAAAAACAAAAAAAGCAGTGGTGTAAAATTGTTGACTACAGCCTGTACGATATATCCCACAAAACAGGCTGTGATTGTTTTATCATATTGGTTTTCCATTTTATTCCCTCCTAACGAATGAGATTATATCGCATAATTTGTTTCTGGTCATTGCACTAAATCACATACTTATGGTACAATATAGCAAATTATGTTTTATGAGGTGGTATTTTATGGACATTTACAGGACAACAACAGATGAAACGTTGCGAGAAACCGTCCAGCATGGGAACAGCAATTATCCTTTTGCATACTATCCCGAAAATATTTGGCAATTTGACTTTCACCGCATCGACTGGCACTGGCATCATGAACTGGAATTCCTTTTTATTGCCGAAGGCACAGC
>CAQBGY010001091.1 GCA_948759685.1 uncultured Eubacterium sp. | reverse complement strand
GGTCACGCTGGAAGTCCATTTTGAGCATTTGTGGGAACAAATGCACTGCTCGCCACTTTGGTGATAGTCCCTACCGGACTGGCTATATGTTCGGTTTCTAAGCGCTGATAACTCTGTCGAGTAAAACTTGCTTATACATTATACAAATATCTTCATCATTCATTACATAAAAAATCCATCAGTGTCAAAGAGATGGTTAAGTTCCTCGCTGGTCTGTGCATGAGAAACTTTATCCCTGATGGCACTTTTCGACATATCCAATCGTTTGAATTTATAGGTCCCTGACGCCTGTTTCATTTGACGAATTAGCTGAATTCTGCCAAGCCCTGGATTTTGTCTTGCATATTCTGCGAATCCTTTTGCCTTACCAAGATTATCATCAAGGTCTGGACGGTGAGGTTCTAAAATATCAATGACATATTTCGAAACAGGGGCTCTGCGCACAATGATAAAGTCCGGATATGTGGGCTTCATTTCCCCATCCATTTCGTAAGGGATGCAAAGAGACCATGCGCCTCTGGACGGATTGCGAATAAAACAGACAAAGTCATCCCGCCCCTGTTCTTCTTCGAGTGTTCCGATTTCCCATGTGTTCAGCTTCAATATAGCAGTTCCTGTTGTATTGCTGACAAATAAGTGATCTTGATACTCTTTCCCGCCCGCCTCATGTGGAACCTGAATTGTTTCTGGCAAGCGAAAATTGTGCTTACTTACCGTGTCCCCATCAGATACAATAGCATCATACTGCCTGCGCACCTTCTCATCAACACTCATCGCAATATGGCGGCGGTAATCATCGATCAAGTGGTGGAAACGCTGTTGAGCATAGGTGTGCAGTTTATTCATGCTGTCTTCATCGGCAACAAACAGAATGACATCCACCTTGAAACCGTTGGGATTATCCTCATCCATGTATTTGTTGCCATAGGCATTTCCGATACCCTCATTGCCAAGTTTATTTTCCGCAATGCGAAACTGCCTGTCAACATCTGTGTCCGTGGTCGTGAAAAGGTTATGCACATAGTAGTTGTCAACCGTTTCCCCGAATGCATCAAAAATCTGTGTTGCCAACTTGAACTGCTTGACCTGTAACACAAGTTCATCGTATTCTCCACGGGCTTTCAAAGCTTCCACATAGTCATGAATCATATCCGCAATCTCGGATTGTACTTCTCTGATTGCCATGCGATGCAGACCAGACATAGTAAGCAGGTGTGCCATTTTAAAAAGGGAAATCAGGTAGTTGTTGATTCGCACGGCTCTGACATTGTAGGAGAGAAGGCCAGCATCATTGATAAACTTCATAACTTCTTCGCGGTCAAACAAATCAGTTGGAATTGTCCGATCTGCCTCCTCTGCGTTTCCGTTTGCAGAAGGTTCTGCCGCTGGAGCCAGTGTCCCGCTGGCGGCTGTTGGTGTAACGTCAGCAACTTGCGTATCGGATGCTTCAGCTGTTGAACCAGAATGAGGACTCTCAGCTGTATTCACCACAGAAAGACTTGCTCCACTACCAGGTCCTGCGGCGGCTATTTCACCGAGGCTTTGGGAATTTGTAGTAGTAGCTTCATCTTGTTCTGTTGTACCACCCGAAATATCGAGTGAGAGTTGCCCAGGCATATTGTTGTTTTGCTTTTTTCTACCAGGTCTGACCGTCAAAGTGTCGTATCGCCTTTGATTGGGTGTCTCCCCATACACATCTGTTGGAATATCCCCGCCCTCTGCACTTTGCAAAGCATCTACGACATCTTTTACCGTTTCCTCATCAAAGT
>CAQBGY010001090.1 GCA_948759685.1 uncultured Eubacterium sp. | reverse complement strand
TTTGTTTTTCTTTTCATTCCCCGTGGCAGAACCCCGGCATGTTATTTTGCGGGAGCTTTGGTGGAATGTGAAGGGGCTAAATGTGCCTTTTGCAGCGCCAGATAAAGTATAGGAATCAAAATTAACTGCAGGATAATTCCCGGAAAGCTGGATACAAAATACCCTGTGGCCCATGCCTTCCAGGAGTAGCTTCCTGCGGAAAAGATTAGCGCTCTGACAACTCCGGTGATAATACGTCCCGACAGCATGGCAGCTATCAGGCTGACATAAATATCAACGATTTGCTTTCCCGTATGTACGAATCGTATCATCAATCCTACAACCAGACCATAGACTGCCAGCTCCACCATCATGGTGGGCAGATAACCGATACCGGGCATTCCCGTGATAAAACAGGAGAGCATGGGCCCCATCAGACCGCAGGCAAGCCCGTAATGCCATCCGCAGATCATGCCGCAGAGCAGCACGGGCAGGTGCATAGGCGATATCAGCGTGCCTGCATTGGGAATGGCGTGGAGCGCGATTGGCAGAACCACACAGAGAGCCATACAAACGGCGGTTACGGCACATTTTACAATGGGTGACATTTTGTTATTGTTCATATTTCCTCCATTCATAACAAAAAATAAGCCCCGAAAACAGCCCCCTTCAGAGAGCGAAAGCCTTCGTGGCAGAATCGTGGTTCCGGTGCTTATGCGCATCGGCTTACTTGTTATAACAAATTTTTATAATAGTGTATATAATGATGAATAAAATTTACGTCTATGCATTTTTCTAAATGCGTTGTTTCTTCCTGAAACAGTCTTTTTATTATAGGAAATACCGCCATAGCGTAAGTGCAGCCTGCGGCACCTTTTTATAATATAAACTGTGGTAATATAAAAAGTCAAGGATTTTTTATTTTGAGTTTCCCCATTTTTTCTGTACGCTTTTTGCAAGACCGCATAAATACCAAACAGATGGGGGACCGTCGGCGGTGATCACTTCTCTTATGGAAAATACTGATTTGGTACGGATTTCAGAGATACGAATTGCAAAAATGGGGAAACTCAAATTTTTTATGTCATGACTGATTTATGGAAATCAAAGGTTGCTGTGAACGGTAATGAAATTTTTATAAAGCTTATTCCATTTGGAGAGCCGTTGCAGTATAATAGAGCCATCAACAAATCGGTAACAGTTCATCCATACAACATTGAATCTACAAAATGACGTTGGGAGCTTGTTCACAAAGGGTATTTTGTAAAGCAAATTGTACAATCCAACAACTTATGCATGGCTGAACTGTTACGCGAATCGAAGTTAACAGAGGAGGTTATCATGCTTGATATAATACCTGACGCAGAGCAAATGACACTCTTAGTCGGACAACCTTTATATGAGATATGGAATAAACTTTGCGCTTTAATTGATGAAAAATACGAGATGGATTGCTTGTGGGATAAAGGCGGTAAAGCGTGGACATATGAATATAAATACCGTCGAGGCGGTAAAACTCTATGTGCGTTATATGCAAGAGAAAACTGTGTAGGATTTATGATTATCTTAGGAAAAGATGAGCGCTTAAAATTTGAAAAAGACAGGGATAATTACTCAGAGGAAGTTCAAAGAATTTATGATGAAACGCAAACATACCATGATGGAAAATGGATGATGTTTGAGCCCACAGACACTTCTTTGTTTGATGATTTTATCAGACTGTTGGGTATTAAAAGGAAACCAAACAGAAAACAGAGGATAAATTGACAACTACAAGACCGACCGCTGCAG
>CAQBGY010001089.1 GCA_948759685.1 uncultured Eubacterium sp. | reverse complement strand
ATTCGTATATGAAGTAGAAGCGTTCGGTTGGGAAAATATACCGATCTTATCTCCGGCACTCCACTTTACTGATACCCCATCCATAAAAGTTCGTGTTCCGACAGAGGGTATCGTAGCAACCAATTTATCATTGCCTGTTTTTCCATATCCTTCCTCAAATGTTTCATTTGAGCAGCTACCCATTGCAAAAAGACAAGCAGCCAAGGATAAATACATTATATTTTTCATGATGATGCTGTTTATTAACCTAAAGGTCTGTCTTCATAATCAGAAGTGCTTACTGCAAATCCCTTTTCTACCTCTACCTCAATAACCTCCACTTTCGGAGCTTCATACATTTCCATATTATTTGTTTCCATAATCTTCGTACAATAAAATTTAGATTTTAATTTTTCAATGATTTTGTGCAGACATTATCCGCCCCAATTATGTAATATAGAATACTTTATAAGATGTCATAATTGCCGTCTGTGGGCAGAAGATTCCTGGCGGTCCGGTGACATAGATTTTGTCTCCGCAACCTCGACTTGACAGATAACGGGATACAAAGAGTTGTACTCCCGGTTGTAGTGTTGCTTTCATACGTCTGTAAATGTTAGATCAGTCTATCTTGTCAAAAGACTTTGCCTAACTCCCCCTCCCCTGTTCGGCGGTTAACAATAAAAAAAGCGTGAGGGCTGTATCTTGTTTATCCTATCATCGGGCCTTCGCATTGCCTTGGTCTAGATAAACAACAGCCACCCACGCCCTTAGGTATATAGATGCCACAGCAATGGCAGGTATATAACACAGACGTGAGCGTTGTTGTTATCATCTTCAGACCTTTATCAAAGTTGCGAAGTTTGATGATAGAAGATAATTTCAATAACGCTTCTTAAAATATGCAATACTCTATTACACCATAGTAGAGTAATTGATGCAAATATAATAAATTCTTAAATATAGGAAACATTTCTTAGCCGTTTTTTTTGATAATTATTGAAATAAGCATAGAAAGCACGTTTTTACACGTACACCTGCATGGAACTACACGTAAGTTATGTACAGGCCTATGCATAGGGAGCTGTAGAATTTTAGTGGGGCTTTTATTCGATCCCGCCACTGGGGTTATTACCTCCCCCTGCCCCCACTAAATTTCGACTGCTACTATGTACATACAGGATATGCGTACGGATGTGAATGATATACCTTTATTCATTATAAAAAATGAGGTTGTGTCAAAACGCTGACACAACCTCATTTTATATATAATAAGGAATTAATTATTCACCTTTGATAGCTGCAACCCCCGGAAGAGTTTTTCCTTCGATTGCTTCCAGCAAAGCACCACCACCGGTCGAGATATAAGAAACCTGGTCAGCCATACCGAACTTGTTGATACAGGCTACAGAGTCACCACCACCAATCAATGAGAACGCACCGTTCTTGGTTGCTTTAGCGATAGCCTCAGCGATAGCACGTGAACCGGCAGTAAAGTTATCGAATTCGAATACACCTGCAGGACCGTTCCACAAAATAGTCTTGGCATCTTCAATAGCAGCGGCAAATGCCTTCTGAGTTTCAGGACCAGCATCCAGACCTTCCCATCCTTCAGGAATATTATTTGCAGGAACAACCTGAGTATGAGCATCATTAGAGAATGCATCAGCAGCCACACAGTCAGAGCCCAATACCAGATTCACACCTTTAGCCTTAGCCTTAGCAATGATATCAAGAGCCAAATCCAATTTATCATCTTCCACGATAGAGTTACCAATCTTTCCGCCTTGA
>CAQBGY010001088.1 GCA_948759685.1 uncultured Eubacterium sp. | reverse complement strand
CTCTCCTTGCGCCCTGTCCGCGCCGCCTTTATCGCTGCCCCAAAAGCCTTGAAGTTGTATATCGGTACTGGTCTTTTTGCCATATTTATTCACCCTATTACATTTTACTGTTCACTTTTCCTTTTGGATATGTCTACACTGTTCTATCAGTTAGCCAAAATAGAGCACGATATTCACGCATTTGTAACTTTTCTTTGAAGTATAGATTATGGTCTTCTCAAAAACGGTCAACGGGTTTATAATATCCTTGCATTAACCGATTCGGTTAATGCAAGGAGGACGCTATGAACGATAAGTTTTTCAATCTGCCGTTAGAGAAACAGCAGAGGATCATCAATGCTGCATATAAAGTATTCTCACAGAGCAGCTACAAAAAAGCACCTATGTCAGAGATTGCCGATGAAGGCGGCATTTCCAAAGCGTTACTGTTCCATTACTTTACAAACAAAAAGAAACTATATTTGTATCTTTGGAACAGTGCAGTAGAAATGACAAGGAAAATAAATACAGATTATGCGGTGTTAGGTACGAATGATTTTTTTGAAATGCTGAAAAGAAGTCTGCTTGCGAGGTGTTCTTTAATGCGTTCATACCCTTATATCTATAAATTCTCATTAAATGCTTATTATGAGCAGCACCCTGATATAGAACAGGTAATCAACGAGAACTATACAGCCGTCAGCCAATTAAGCAAAAACAAGGTATTTGATACAATAGACACCTCTGCTTTTCGCGGGGATGTTGATTTGAACATGATGTATTCAGAAATCTTTTACGCAGTTGATGGCTATATGATGAATAAATACCGCTCTGGTAATATTGTTCCAGATGAAATAGAGCAAGAAATCGCAGCGTTAATCAATCATTGGAAGCAAATTTATACAGAAAGTAGGAAATGACTATGCTATATTTTGATGAGTACGGAAACAAAGATAATCCAACTATCCTATTGCTGCACGGTGCAGGTGCGCTTGATACATTTTGCAACCAATACTGCTTTTCTGAGCAATACCATTTAATCGTGCCCCATTTGTATGGAGCAGGAAAATTAGCAGATAAAGTTTATAACCCTGATATGATGAAGAGGGAACTTTGGGAACTGATTGACAGCTTGCGCAAGGAGATAATCGGAGTAATCGGACATTCCCTCGGCGGGCAGCTTGCGATTATGCTTGTTTGCGAAAGACCACATCAATTTAGTTTTGTAGTCTTTTTAAGCGCATGGGTTAATCCAAATCCAAAAACTGTTAAAATGTATTGCTCTCTTGCGGGAATGGCGGCTAAAATGCTTCACATAAAATGGCTCGTTCGCTTTCAAGGAAAGTATTGGAATTATACCAAAGAGCAGTCAGATTATATGGCAGATTATTCAAGGCTCATCACTCCGCAAATTTATAAGTCGTTTTTCGCCAATACATTAGATTTACGGAATGTCCCAACATATTCATCTATCAAAGTACCAATGTTGGCAATATGTGGTAGCGACGAAGTAAAGGATATGAAAATATCTCTTGATATGCTTGGTAAAAATACCTGTTGCCAAACGATGATACTTCCAAGGGCAAGACATGATTTCCCTATGAGGAATAGTAAGCAGCTTAATGCGGTGCTAAATGACTTCCTGTTAGGTAAGGTAAAAGAAAATGAATAAAACAGAGTGGATACGTTGCCCTATCGAGGGTGTGAAATTTTCTCTGTAAATTCAGGGCTTCTATGAAAATTGAAAGGGCTTGGCAGCAGATCCTGTTGTTAAGCCCTTGATTAATACATATC
>CAQBGY010001087.1 GCA_948759685.1 uncultured Eubacterium sp. | reverse complement strand
ACATTTGCCTTTCGTGCATCTCCTTCCCGCCCCTGTCTATCGGTCGTTACTGGATGTTTGTGGCATACCAAGCCAGGAATTACTTGAGATTAAACAATGCAAAGTTACCATAGAATCTTTTGAAAAAATGATGAAAGCGAATCAGCACCAGATTGTCAATCGGAAATTATGGCTCATCAATCCACATTACAAGCAGAAGTTTGGATTACAACCACAGGTGCTTCCCTTGTGGCTGGCGCATTTGCGATATATCCGCAACTTTTTCTCAACGGCTTGCTTTTACCTGACTAGAATAACCTCATGAAGAACTTCTCATTATCTCAAACAAATGACTGCTTTTTGTAGTAAACTTGAGAAATAAGCAGAATAAAGAGGTTTCTTTACGAGATTGTCTCATCAAATACACTTTAAAATAGAGAACATATATATTCGCTTTATTTTCAGTGGATTACATTACATATCGTATATATTGCTGTATACAAATATTTTTGTAACTCACTGAAAATCAATAAAGCCCATATATGTTATAATCTCCCCTTTTTTATTCTTCATAATCCGATAATATCTAAGTTTGTGCAAAACTAAAATGTAAAACGATTATGAATAAATTGAAAATAAGTATGGTTTTGATAGCCCTAATAATAATCTCCAGTGAAAAGGGATACTAATAGGAGAATCTGAATATACACACTAAATCTAAATATTTATGCAAAAGAGAAAAAACACTCTACTTATTGTAAGCATGTCCTTCCTCGTTTTAATAGGGACATTTATATTTAATTCTTGCGCCGACAAGGACGAACCCTCTCCTGTCCCCCCCACACCGGAAGACACTCCTTACATATTAAAATCCTCTGAGACAGTAGAATTTAAAGAAGTACTCAATGAAAACGATATTCAAGACATAACAGAAACAGAAACTGCATATTTTGGAGAACGAATCCAATGGGCTTGCCCCCATGAATTATATTTCGATAGTGATTCCCTTTCCATTGTAAAGGCTAATAACATAGTAGAAAAGTACAAAATAAAATGGCAAGATAAAAAATTATACCTATATCAGCAACCAATAGATAAATGGGAATACTGTGGAGAAAAAGATAAAAATGGAAAAATAATACTCAATATAGGATTCTACATAATAAAAAATAAGAGTGACCAATGTACGTTCATGGCTATAGGACAAGAGTATAATCTAACCTCTTATTCAGAACTCATGAATCAAGATCCCCTTTCCATTATATGGCTGAAAAGAAGATATACCTTTGAACAAATATGAGTATAAAACTTAAATACAAAGAAATGAAAGCTAAAATAATATACACCATCGTGTTTTTGATGATTGCTAAACTTGCTTATAGCCAAGAAGAGCAATATAGTGCAGATAAGTTTGTGGCAAAATGTCCCAATGAAATATTCATAGGCGCAATATTGGAGTCAAGCAGTATCAATCAAGACGCATATAAGTTCCTGAAGGTATCAATGAATCCTATAAACATGGGATACACCATCCCTATAAAGTCACAAACAATCACCCCTTCCTATAATAACATGATGAAAGCTATTCATGAAGCACTAAAAACAAACGATGTTTTGAAAAGTAACTATTCCTTTTCATTCACTATTAAAAAGATAAAATCATACCCAGAATTAGCTTTCAATTGGGGACAAAATATTAATCTTCAGCAATTATTAGGCATCACACCGAATTACAAACCTCAAAAAAATATTATACTGGTAGACATAAATCAAAGTTTTTTCAGTATTATAATGGA
>CAQBGY010001086.1 GCA_948759685.1 uncultured Eubacterium sp. | reverse complement strand
ATTCTTTTATCTATTCAAACAGCCAGCTTAAGGCAGAGTTGACGGTATGCAGGGCGCCTTGTCCTGAACCAGAGTCTGATGCCTTCTTTCGCATATGAAAGTATGCCTGAGATGCCTTTTGCCAGCCGGTAATAGCAAAATACTATTTTTTCTTTAATCGGATCGGCAGTTCGTATAATTGCAACTTTTAACATATTGGTTTCTGATTTCATAGAAATATGTCCCAGAAATGCCATGCACAAAGTGATGTAAAAATTTAATGCATTGATTGCCTTTAGTTTCCGTACCCGGAAATTTTCAAACTGGAACACCTGCTTCTTACAACGGAAATATTCTTCGATTTTCCATCTGGAAAAATAAAGTTTTGCAGCCTTTATTACATCATCTTTCGATTTGATCTCTTTGTTTGTTGCAAGCATCATTGGATGTTCTGTAATGCCATAGACAAGGACGAGATAAATATCTTTTCTGGAAGCAGTGATCTGTACTTTTATGTGGGAAAGATAAGCATCATGCATCTTCCCTTTATAAAATAGCGGGAGTTTCACCTTGCCTTTCCTGCGGTTGCGCAGTTCCGTAGCAAATACCCACTTATTGTGGTACAGAAGCTTACGCTTTGCAGTCAGGCGTATCACATAATCCTGCCCAATGGAATCCAACTTCAGGAACATTTTATTATCATCATAACCACGGTCCATGACAAAGGTTGCTTTTCCGAACAGTGCTTTCGCACGTTCCATTGCAGAGAAGGTTACATCATTGATGGAAGTGAAATTCTTCTCTTTAGAAGAATGGATCTCTGAAAAGATGCTGACAGGATGATTGCTGTCTGTAAGTACAGTCGCTTCCGTTACATGATATCCCTTTTTATAAACATTCTTTGTTGCGGTGCTCTCTGAGCCATCGCGCACCCAGCCGAGGGATTCAAATTTGTAACCGTCAGGTTTGACAACGTCACTGTCATCGATATGGATAACTGGCTGGTCCGGGCACCATTTTTTCACTTGTGTCAGATAAGCTTTCAGAGCCTCTTTGGGGGTTCCTTTTGCAAGATGCCTGGAAAGACGGTCAACAATGTTAATCTTTCTGGAAGGTTCCTGTAACTGGTCAACGATATCGGTAAGAATACAGCTACCGGAGGAAAGAATACCATAATTCATGTCAGCAATAAACTTTCTTTCCGGCTTGGGAAGGTTTCTGGAAATTTTATTAGAAAAAGATAAAATTTCCCGTTTCATTTGATAAGTATTTGATGTAAAATGAACCACAGGGAATCCTCCTTCTTTTTGTTTAGTATGATTTTATTGTGGTGATTAAATTTTACATCAAAAAGGAATAGGATTCCTTATATTTTGGGCGTTTTTTGAAAGTTGTTTATAATAAAGCTGAAGGTATTAGGGTTCTGTGGATAAATCTGAGGAAACTCAAGATTAGACTACTTGACATAAAGGCGAAAAAAGTATAAAATCAATATGTTGTAATATCATGTCCATAGATTGCAGGTAGTCGCTGCAGTTTATAGTATATGGCATATTAGAAGCGGATGAAAATTTGCGATATGTACAATGAAAATTTAATAAGGAGGTGCTCCTGTGCCACAAATTTTAATCGCTGTAGCAGTCACGTTAATTTTTGCAGTACCTGTTACCTACTTTTCAACGGTGGAATACCGTAAGCGCCTTGTGGAATCCAAAATCGGCAGCGCAGAAGAAAAGGCTAGGAAAATCATAGATGATGCTGTGAAAACTGCGGAAACCAAAAAGCGGGAATCTTTGCTGGAGATTAA
>CAQBGY010001085.1 GCA_948759685.1 uncultured Eubacterium sp. | reverse complement strand
ATAGTCAAAGTTACCACAAGTCAGGCGAATATACTCCCCCTCAGTGGCGTAAAACTCGCCACTGAGACTTGCTCCTCTTGTAACATTGAGGATTTCTCCCAATTTATATCTTGTCAATTTCATTGCAATCTATTTTGGCTTTTAAGATACACTTTGATTTGTTCTTCAAGAGATTTCAAAATAAGTTCTCGTCTATTCTTTTCCATTTCTTTCTGTTCCGTAGTGGCATAACGGTTTTCTTCTACATCCTTTTTATGAAGAGCAATTATGTATTCAATCCCATCATGCAAATCCTTTTCTGATATAACCTGATTTTTTGCTCCAAATAAATCATCAAGAGCAATATTTGTCAATTGCGCACAACTACCTGATTTTAGGAGCATAGTAGTTATATATTCATTTACTTTATCGTAATCAATCATTCAAATAAATATTATATTCGTATGTGATAACTACTCATTCAACATTCCTCTAACTTGTTTATCGAAGTCAGAGTCTATCCGTTGGGTTTTATTAAAAATATCGTACTCGCTTTCCGCTTTTGCCTTAGCCTGTAATGCGGAGACACGCCCTTTATCCGGCAAAATCTGATAGCGACGAAATGTAAGGAACTCATTGACACTCCCCGAAAACTGCGACATATTGAACGTATTCTCACGCTCGATAAGGTCTTCTATATAATCAAAGAAACCTGTTACAGCACGTTCCAACTGGCGGATTTCCTTTTCCTGCAAATAGTTCTTGGCTATTGATACATCAGACTTCAATATACGTCCATCGGGAGCATTCTTCCATGTGGTCAAACCCATGTGTTCTTTGCGATGGTCTGCCTTTGTGTAGATAATTTCGGCAGCTGTCTGTCCTGTAATGGCATAATGAAAACGGTTCTGTATCATAGCATAGAAATCACGTGTTGTGGGCGAGTTCTTGTCATAGTCAACACTACATTCTGCATATATATCAGTAATTTGCTGCCAAATACGGCGTTCACTGGCACGGATAGAGCGTACTCTTTCCAGTAATTCACGGAAATAGTCTTTCCCGAATACAGCCGTGCCTTGCTTCAAACGCTCATCGTCAAGTACAAATCCTTTCTTGATGTACTCATTGAGAATCTTGGTTGCCCATTGGCGGAACTTGGTTGCTTTAGGCGAAGAAACACGATAACCCACTGCAATAATCATATCCAAATTATAGAAGTCAACCAGTTCTTCAACCTCCCCTCTGATACCTCTATTTACGACGGTTGCAATTTTTGCAACTGTCGTGTCTTGCTGAAGTTCATCTTCCTTAAAAATATTGGATATGTGGCGACTAATACCGGATTTATCAATACCGAAAAGCTCTACCATAGCCTTTTGCGTACACCAAATGGTTTCGTCTTTGATAACGACTTGCACCTTCCCTTGTTCATCTGGCAGGCTGTATAATAAAAACTGTATCTCGTTACTCATTGTTGCCTACATTTGCGTTGAACTGCAAAGCATCCAACTGTTTCATTATTTCCTCTTCCAAACGATGGCTCTCTGCAAATTGCTCGGAAAGGATTTGCTTGTAGTCCGCCATTCGGAAATTAAACTCTTCTTCCGTTATATCTACATAATCAATCTTGATGTCGAAATATTGCCCAGCAGAAAGAGAATATCCCTTTTCCTTTATCTCATCGTAAGAGACAGCCACAGAGAAATCTTCCACTGCCTCCTTTCGCTGGAATGTGCCGACAATCTTTTCTATCTCTTCATCGTTCAGACGCACCTTTTTCAATCCGTTAGCATCTTTATATTCCTCGCCC
>CAQBGY010001084.1 GCA_948759685.1 uncultured Eubacterium sp. | reverse complement strand
TTTTAGAACTTATGAAAGAAGAAAAGCAAATGGACGAGCCTAAAAACTCGTGTGCGTCTTCTGACCAAAAGACGCTCGCTTGGGAAAGCATAGACTGGAACAAGTGCGAAAAAATGGTTAGTAAGCTACAAGCGCGTATTGTAAAAGCTCAGAAAGAGGGAAAGTACAATAAGGTGAAAGCCTTACAATGGACTTTAACTCATTCGTTTTACGCCAAAGCTTTGGCCGTGAAACGTGTTACATCAAACAGTGGCAGTAAGACTGCTGGTGTGGACAAGGTTGCTTGGTCTACTCCCAATGCCAAATTCAAGGCAATCAGTCAACTGAAACGCAGAGGCTATAAGCCCCAACCACTACGAAGGGTCAATATTGAGAAAAGCAACGGCAAGCTGCGACCTCTCGGTATTCCAACAATGAAGGATAGAGCGATGCAGGCTCTTTACCTGCTCGCACTTGAACCAGTATCAGAAACAACCGCAGATTCTCATTCTTATGGTTTCAGAAAGGAACGAAGCACAAAGGATGCAATGAAACATTGCTTCACCGCTCTTGCTAAAAGAGGAGCTTCGCCCGAATGGATACTTGAAGGAGACATCAAAGGATGTTTCGACCACATCAGCCATGAATGGTTACTGAACAATATCCCTATGGATAGAGTGATGTTAAAGAAATGGCTCAAATGCGGATTTGTGTTCAAAAAGCAACTCTTTCCGACAGAAGAGGGGACACCGCAGGGCGGCATCATATCGCCGACTCTCGCCAATATGACCTTGGACGGACTGCAAGCAATGCTTGCGAAGAAATATTATCGTACGACCGTGACCACTGAAAACGGAAGATGCACCTATTATCCAAAAGTTCATCTCATCCGATACGCAGATGATTTTATCATCACCGGAACATCGAAAGAGACACTGGAGGAAATAAAAGTCCTTGTGGCTGATTTTCTTAAGGAAAGAGGACTCACCCTATCCGATGAAAAAACCAAAATCACCCACATTGACGAAGGTTTTGATTTTCTTGGCTTCAATGTCCGCAAGTACAATGGTATTCTTCTTATCAAGCCTGCAAAGAAGAGCCTAAAGAAATTCATGACTAAAATCCGTGGAATCATTGATTCCAATAAGGGAAGCAAGCAGGAATCTCTGATTAGACTTTTGAATCCCGTCATAACTGGTTGGGTAAACTACTACAAAGAATGTGTAGCCTCTGACACTTTCCGAAAGGCTGATTACTTGATATTTGAAAAATTATGGCAATGGGCGCAACGGAGACATCCAAAGAAGGGTAAATACTGGATAGCTTCCAAATATTTCACAAGGGTGAAAAACCGCAACTGGTGTTTCGTAGCCAACTTCAAAAAGGGCGATACTGATGACAGAATCGCACTAAAGCGGCTGTACGATACCAAAATCACCAGATATAGAATGGTGAAATGTGAGGCAAATCCGTATGACCCCGAATGGAAAGACTATTTTGAGAAGCGTAAAACTTACAAAATGCTCCAGTCTCTCAATGGTCGCAAGTCATTGCTATACATGTGGGAGAAACAGAACCATGTCTGTCCTGTCTGTGGTGAACCAATTGACAAGGAACAACCGTGGGGAACTTCCTACAAAAATGTCAACGGTAAGAAAGTCAATTTCTTACTGCATGATAAGTGTAGAAGAAGGGAACTGCAAAAGCACAATACTGTAACTAAATGAATGTAACACTGAGCTGGCTTCTGCAAAGCAGAAGTTTAACACCGCTTGAGCCGTATGATTGGAAACTTTCACGTACGGTTCTGAGGGG
>CAQBGY010001083.1 GCA_948759685.1 uncultured Eubacterium sp. | reverse complement strand
TACTCAAGCGCTTATGAATACAGCTTCTTAGCCCCCTTAGTTTTTACTGCTGGGCGGAAGATAGCTAATGCGTCAACGCTATCCCCCGCCCATACATATCTAATTTCAATCCGCTGTGGTATTTTGCAAAGTGGTAGGTTCAGTCGCTGGCTCTGTCTCTGGATGACTTTCATCATACTCCCTTATACCTTGGATCAGGGCCTCTTTTGCCGCTTCGCACTCTTCTTTTGTGATTTTCTTAAACTTGGTTTCGTAAAATGATACAATCTTTGCTCGGTTTTGTACAGCAACAGTGATTGCTACGGAGCCGGCCAGTACAAGAAGTGTTATAGGAATCATCTGGATTCGCCCCTGCTTAATTCCGGCTTCAGCCCCTACCCAAAAGCCTTCTTGAAATCCTCGACCTTCAATGATCTTCATAAGAGCCTCCGGACCACCACATTCTTTCGCTGTGTGAGACAAAACCGCATAGTCCCAAGCCATATTCATACCTCCATTTTGTTTCTATGTAGCGCCTATGAAAGTATTATATATCAAAAATCTGTATGTGACTTTCACAATATGTGAAGTAAAACGCAAACAGAATCAAAGTAAAGGCAGAGAAAATTTATACACGATAAAAGTCACAAAAACTTGCACAAACAGCAAGCTTTCGTGACTTAATAATCGGATGTTCCTCTAATTAAGAATTTTTATGTTGACTTTTTCGGATTCAGTACATATTTATCATAGCAAATCATTAGTCTATACACATTTCCACAAGGCGAAAGGCATAGGGATTACCAAGTTGTAGAAACGATAACATCATTTGCATACCAATAGTTGAATTCATCTCTGTGCTAAGTCCGGTATCTACCATGGATATTAAATATCGTAAAGCAAGATAATAATCTGCTAATTCCATCCATTCAAAATCTGACTTTAGCGCATTGAGAAGGTTGACGACTACTCCATCCATATCTTGTATGAAACTCTCTCGTCGTTGCTTGATTTCATCACTTTCTTTTACTCTTAAATTAAGAAAATCTTTTAATGAAGCATTTCTTCTGCCTGGAAATATCAACGATTGATATACATTAAGCGTGTTTTCATCATATATTTGTGTCCATTCTAAAAAAATGAGCCATATCATATTTGCAATCGCTTCAGGAACTACAATATTTCCTTGGTCATCTATTTCCTCAAGGGCACATTCAAAAGCTTCCGCACAATCCTTTATAATTGACCCTCGAATCGTGTCATTGCGTGAAAAAGCATCCAAAATACGACAACAATAGTTATAGCCCTTTTTGAATGCGGGACTTTTTAATGATTTTTCCGAACAAGAGAGCGGGAAAAATGTTTTTAACATTTCTACAAGTTCCACAGTGCCATTAACAGAAAATTGTATTGGGGTCAATTCTGATAAATCTGAGTATAAAAGTTCATCGACTGGTTTTCCATAATGTTTAGCCAAAATCTGTAATGTAATAGGATCAGGCTGTCGTTTTCCGCTTTCATAATTTTTAATAGTAGTGGCTCCATAGCCAAGAATAGTGCCTACATCCTGCAAAGTTTCACCATAAATTTTTCGAACATGTTGCAAGTTCTTCCCAAACCTGTTTTCGGTCTCATCTGGAATATCCGTATTTTTCATAATTTATATCCCCTGATTTCCATTAGATTATTATCAACACCAGTATAGCATACTTTGAAGAATTATAAAAGCCCAATTGAATATTTGGCGAATATGTATTGACAAACGCCTGTTCCATATGTTAAACTGAGATCGGAAGAGCACACGTCTGAACTCCAGTCAC
>CAQBGY010001082.1 GCA_948759685.1 uncultured Eubacterium sp. | reverse complement strand
CCTGCTTGGGTGTGCCGCTGGTGGGCGGCGGGTTATTTAGTTCTTTAATGGTTTGCCAGTTCAATAAACTGGACAAAGTTTACTTATCAGCATAAGCAAATAAACGATGGTATATCAAATCAGCCTTTCCACTAAAATCGCTTCTTAAATCTTCTAAAATTGTTTTCAAATACTCTTCTCTTTTATCCTTTGGCAAAACGTCTGCATATAGTTCTAATCCGACTGATTGAAAATGCTGATAGACTGCCTCTGCATTTTCGAATTCAAAAATATTGCTGGTTTCAAAAACGTTTGGATTATTAAATCCCGCATAAACAAGCACACGGTAAAATTCTTCTGCCGTAGGCACATACCATGGAAATTTCCATCCGGTATAATAACCGGATTTGTGCATTAAGAAGCGGAAATTGCAGTGCAGCTACGCCATTATTTCGCAGGGCTCTATACAATCTCCCGGCGGCATCCTCTATATTTAGCATCCAATGTAAAACAGAGTTAGAAAAAATAATATCAAACTCTTCCTTGAAATTTATATCATTTATTCCTTGTACTTTGAACAATACATTCTCAATTTTGCTTTTCTTACTTTCCGCTTTGCATTTTTCAATCATGGATTCTGACAAGTCTATCGCAACAACACGACCATTAGGAACCTGCTCGGCAATCGCAAAGGTCAAATTCCCACTGCCGCACCCTACATCCAACACCAGCGCATCGTCAGTGAACGGTATGCCACTTAATAGCTGTGTGCCAATATGTGACTGCAATCCATTTGCCATGGAATACTGCTGTCCGCTCCATTTAAATTTTTCTTCCATTTTGTACCTTTCAAACTGGAATTTCATTGTTCTTTATACATATTTGTATCATGATTCATATGGATAGTAGTGTTCTGCCTTCGATTGAAATTCACATAATTTTAATATCTTCATATCATTATCAAAGTCTGCTATTGTAACACCATCAAAGTCATCTACCCTGCCATCATAATTGCATTTAAAGTACCATTCAACAATTAACGTTTGATTTAGTTCTAATATTCGCTTAATTGTCCATTCCAATACTTGTCCTTTATTATGCCAATCTTCAAACCACATTGCAATTTGTGATAAGCCATGATATTCCGGACCATAGCATTCACTATACAAAGCATTTTCAGAAAAAGTCTGCTTTACAATCTCAATATCATTATCTATCCAAGACTGAAAATATTTCTTAATGAGATCTGCTTTCATATTTTTCCCTCTCCTAAATCCCGATTTTCGAGTATGTCAAACTGGAAGTTGCCTATTGATTAGTAACTACTGTAAAACTGACACTTCCTTTCGCTTTTTCACCAGTTACTGAAACTGTATACGTTCCACTTTCATTAATTTCAACATCAAATTCATTAGATACAGAAATTCCGTTGTTCTCATAGATAGGTTCTTCATCATCTTTCTGAATTTTTATTGATAAACTCCCCTTATTAACTATAATATTTCCACTAATGATATCTCCAGATTCAGCAATCAAGTCTTGCGTGTCTGTTGTATTTAAGACACGATACTCCATGATAAACTCACTGTCGTTTCCGATACGGCTACCGTCAAATTTTGAATCACACGCAGTTAAAGATACCATAAGTGCTAAAGTGCAAACTATCAATAAAATTTTTTTCATAAAACAAAAACCTCCAATCCTGATTTATCGCTGGCACTATTATACAGCTTTAACTTACCAAATGGAATACACTTTCTGAAAGATTTGCGGGCGGCAAGTCCACAAAGGGGTAGCTGGCGTAAGCCAGCGCAGGGGAA
>CAQBGY010001081.1 GCA_948759685.1 uncultured Eubacterium sp. | reverse complement strand
TTCAGACGTGTGCTCTTCCGATCTAAATTGCGAGAGCTCTTCTTCACAAGCCTCAAATTTTATTTCTGGATGAACCTACAACAGGACTTGACCCGGCAACCAGAAAAGCGGTTTGGGAGAGTCTGGACAGCTTGCGAAAGGAAGGAATGACAATTTTTCTCACTACTCATTATATGGAAGAGGCGGCAAAATGCAGCCATATTGCCGTGATGGATGGAGGGAAAATAAAGGAATGGGGAACACCTTTTACTTTAAAAGAAAAATATTCCATAGACAGGCTGCGGCTGTCGGCAAAAGCGGGGAAGGAAATGCTGTTGGAAGAAAAGTTGAGAAAATTAACGAATACAACAGGCAAAACATCTGATGTAAATCCAGAGGGAGCATCGGAAGGACGGCAGGAACTTTTTTCGAAAATAAATGGGGAGTCGCATATATATGATGTTTTCCTAAAAGACAGTTTGGAGGCAATTCCCGTATTAAAGGAGACGGAAGGGCTTCTTACAGGCTTTGAACTGGTACAGGGATCTATGGATGATGTTTTTCTGAATATTACAGGTAAAAATTTGGAGGATGTGTGAAAATGAAAGAAATATTGTATTTGACAAAACGAAACAGTCTTATTTATATGCGGGACAAAAAAGCTGTGTTCTTCTCTGTGTTGTCCATGTTGATTGTACTGGGACTGATGGTTATCTTTTTGGGAAGTATGAATAGTCAAGATTTACTGCTGCTGTTAGAAAGATATGGCGGGGAGAGAAATGAAGCACAGGATCGGATTAATGTGGAACATTTAATTCAGCTGTGGATATTGTCGGGAATCTTAATCGTCAATTCCGTTACCGTCACGCTTACGGTTATCGGAACCATGGTTCAAGATGAGGAACAAAGCCGTCTTGCCAGCTTTTATGTCGCTCCGGTGAAACGGGGGAAACTGGTGCTGGGATATGTGCTTGCAGCATGGTTTACAGGAGCGGGCTTAAGTATTCTGACGCTTATTGCAGGAGAACTTTATATGGTGTTTTCAGGAAAGGGGCTGCTTCCTGTTTCTACATTAATGGTTATGTGCGGAATGATTTTTCTGAATACTTTTGTGTATGCGTCCATCGGCTATCTGCTGGCAATGTTTATCCACAGCTATAGTGCATGGGGAGGTATGCTGACCATCGTCGGTACTCTGGTAGGATTTGCAGGAGGTATTTATCTGCCTCTGTCATCCTTCTCGGAGAGGATTCAAACAGTATTGAAATGCCTTCCCGTCCTTCAGGGAGTATCTATGATGCGTAAAGTTTGTCTGGAGGAGGTAACGGAAATAACATTTGAAGGAATGCCGTCTCAGGCAGTGGAAATTTTTCAGGAAAGAATGGGTGTTACACTGACTGCAGGAGAAAGGCTGATATCCTTAGGGGAACAGTTTTCCATTTTGGCGTTCTATGGTATAATAGCTATAATGATTGCCGTATTTCTTAATAAAAGGCGTAAGTTGAAGGATAGGGTGGACTGAAAACGAGGTAAATTTATTATCAAAAACAAGAAGCCGGAAGAGAGCCGAAAACAGAAAAACTGCATAACTGCAGAAAGCGGGAGAGTGCAGGATGCAAAAGATATGCAGTAACTGAAAAGCACAGGGAACAGGTAGCCGACTGGAATAGGAAAACCATTGGTATCAGAAAGAATATAGGAACGGAAAAATGAAGATAACCATACAAGACCGCCCGGAGGGTGAGGAGGATGAGATTATTGTCCGATGCCGCCATCTCAATGACAGGATGCTGCAAATGATCTATGCCTTGAAGGAAGGGCA
>CAQBGY010001080.1 GCA_948759685.1 uncultured Eubacterium sp. | reverse complement strand
ATAAGATTTTTCAAGGCATAGTACCCGCTATGTCCAATGTTTATGTCCATTTTTCGCAAGTTTCTTTTTCTGCACGATATTCAGTTGTCAAATTTCTGTTGGTATCTCATTTATTGAGATTCCGAGAAGTTATGTGTCACTACTTTCTTAGTAAATTCACCCATCGCTACGTTTTGGATTTTTTCTGGTCGTATTTTTAACTGGCATCTTTTTCTCATAAGTATACATAAGCTGTATTCTCCATATTATATTATTATGCTCTTCCGCTTTCAAAAGATACGTTTTCTATCACTAATATAGACAAATATTATAACAATTACACTATGCTCTTTAAAACAATTAAAAGACAGCGTTACTTGTCATCCAAGTATTCAAAACACTCCTCAAACCCTTTTTTGCATGTATCCGGCTTTTCCAAGAATGCGCACTCATGACAAAATGCTATTATCGGCATTTACCTATTCCTTAATTCATATAATCTTTTGCCAATGTATTTCTCTTCCTCAATTCTTACAGTTATTTTATAGAACCAAATATCATATATCCAATCATGCAGACAACCTTTTTCTTCTAATTTATTGCACTGCCTTTCGCTTAAATAATAGCTTCTTTTATTAGATTTATCAGCACATAAAAACACTTTCACTCCATATTTCCGGCGCAAAGCCCTCATACCTTTTTTATTGCCACTAAAAAAACTTAACCTAAGCGTATCACTAATGTTTTCCTTCGTTGCTATTCTCTGCAATTAGTACGTAACAAAGTCATAGTCTGCTATAAGCCGGTCTTGTATACCCCCGCCCTGTATTCTTTGTCTGTTCCATTCAAGGTAAATCCAAAACCGTGAAAACCTACCTTTAACCACTCGGCATTCTCCTTAAATTCAGGCGCAAATTTATCCGTCGCATCCGACAATGTAAAATTGTACCATGCACTATTGAATACATAAAGGTCAACTGTCACACCATATTTTAAATGCATTTCCCTCATCCAAAACAACAGGCTGTTTTCAAAAATCGTATTGTATTCCTTTTCATGTTCTGTCAGATCCTTGAAAATCCATAATACATCATCAAAAGAATAATGCACCCTTATCTTTTTCATACTTACAATCCTTAAACCACCTTTTTCTGTTCTAATTGTTTCCATTTTTCAAACTATCTATTTGAACCTGCAAATTATTCACCCAATCCTTATATTCTCGGTTTTCCTTGTTTCTCTCCTCAATCTGTGCTTGTAAATTATGAACCCAGTCTTTATATTCTTCCAGCTCTGTTAACCGGTCATTCACCTGATTCTGAAGATTTGCAACCCAGTTCTTATAGTCTGTATTCTCGTTCTGATATTGTTTTATCAACTGTTCCTGCCCACAGCACTTCTGCGTAAGCGCTGCATTTTCATTTATCATTCTTTTTTCTGTTTTCGTATATTGGATGTTATTGTTTTCAAGCTTCTGGCTAAAAAATTCACGTACATCATCATTTAGCCATCTGCTACCATCAGAACACAGCCTGTCTCTCATATCTGCATATGTGGGAGCTTCAACATCCGGCATAACTCCTAAACACAAATACGCATGACAGTTCCAGCAATGAGGATGTGGACACCTGTTTCCTACCGGTTTAAAGTGCAATTCTTCATCGATCCTGTCGTAAACATTATCAATACATATCAATCCATTACACTGATATAAATCTCCTGTATCCAGTCTAAGCGAACAACTCCACTCCCCTGCATAACAGAACTGTCTTTGATCCTTTCCCCACATCGACAATTTATACCTAAACATATCTGAATCAAAAG
>CAQBGY010001079.1 GCA_948759685.1 uncultured Eubacterium sp. | reverse complement strand
AGCAAAAATAGTACGTGGTGCCAGCAAGCACAGAGCGCAGCCATTGCCAGTCTCGCTCATTGTCGCCGTTCAACTTGAACCACGGAAAATCCTCCTGCATAAACAGCGCATACCAGTGACCTTCACCATCATTGGAATAAATTGTACGTCCAAACAATTCCTTTTCAGACTTCAGCCAGACATAATCCTTGGACTTAACAATTTCGCCGTTCTTATTAGCGGTCAACTTCCATACAGGCTTGACAATAGCACGAAGTTCATCGGACATATTCTCATAGAACTCGCCATTCAGGAATGTACGTCCATCGCACTCATCCCAGCAAGAGGACTCGCTATTGCGCTTCATATAAATCTCATCCTTATAAAGCGCAACCATATCCCAACTGATAGGAGCCTTGCCGCTACCATCAGCAAGATCATCATGGTCAAAGTCTATAATCTGATATTCGGCAATAAACCCATTTTTCATGTAATCCTTCTTAGTAGCACCCAGCGCAAAGAGGGTTTTGGCCTTGCCAGCACGACCAATCTCATCAATCCTGCTCCAAGAAAGAGAATCAAGATTATGCAGCGGGAAATTCAAAGGAAACAGAAAATCAGAATTGCCGCCATCACCGAACTTAACTGTGATTACATCATTACCCTCCTTGGCAACATTCAGGTTGGGAAACTGATCCAAAACACTCTGATCAATACGAAGTTCCATTTTACATTCTCCTTTAAAATTTAATACAGTCTCGAATAATGCCTCTTTTATCAGGGTACTTATTCCAACGAACAACATTGTATTGCCCAGTGACTTCCCCTGTTATATCGTAAAGCCGCTTTTCAATTTCTACAACAAAGTGATTCTCTAAAGGATCATACATAATAATAGAATTTGAAAATCTGCTGTGCAAAATGTACGCAAACCAATAACAGCATCCTTGTGTAAACGTGGTAATTGTGTCGTTTAATTTGCCGCCAGATGTAAACCTATCAATGAACGCTATTACTTTCTTGTGCAATTAATCACTCCTTACATCGGACACTCTACCCAAAACTCATTTTATTAAGTTCTGGACAGAATGCCCGATAGTATCTATCAGACATTCTATATATCGACTCGCTACGTAACAGCCTTGTGGTTAGCTGCTGGACAAGCATAACAATTCCAAAAACCATATACCAAGGATTTTGTAAAACTTTTGTCTTTGTTGCCTAATCTTTCAGCTTTGAAGGATTCATAAACTTTGAACTTTGCGAAGTTTGAACCTTCAGCTTTCAGCCTTGAACTTTACAGTCATCATTTACAATTTCCAATTTACTATTAGAAACTTGAATAATATTAATTCTTTTTTGATATGTATATTCTCAGTTTATGAGACTGTAATTTTTATAGGCGGTAATGTTTTTATTAATTTACACCTCAGAACATTACCTAAACTCAGGCGTGTTATGGTTTGCAGTTTTCGTTACGCAGCGAGTAGATAGCTTTTAGTATTCGACAGTAATGGTAGTTACCGCATTACTTACCGACAGAGCCGCATCCACTTCGGGCAGGAATGTGTTAATCATGTCATCCAGTTCCTCAATCTTTGCTTCGATACCAAGCGGATCAAGCAGCGTCATAGTATTTGCCTTGATGTAAGTATTCATCGAAGCAACATACTCATCACTATCGGTCTTTACATCCTTTACATCTTTGCCGCCCATCATTGCCACAGCAAATTGTTCTGCCTTCTGCTGAAGAGAGGCGTTATGCTTCTCCAGTTCGGTTTTCTGCTTTGAAAGCTGCTGGCGAAGAATATCACGAAGCTGAATGTAA
>CAQBGY010001078.1 GCA_948759685.1 uncultured Eubacterium sp. | reverse complement strand
GAACAATCTCTTTAGGCGTATAGAAAGCTCCTTTGTCTTTGTTATCTTCAAGAAGGCTCTCGAATACACGTCCTAACATTTCCGGGTCAATGCCAATCTCGGCATCATCCGGATCGTTCTCATCAATAGTGAAATTATACTCCCCTAAAAACTTAAACAACTCTTGGAAAAAATTTTTTGGGAACTTGACAGTAAGTTTATCTTCATGGGTCTGTTCAAATAGACCTCCATTAAGATATGGGATTTCACTCCATTCCGCCACTAAATCAGTATTCCAACCATTCTTTACAAATACTTCCTTACGTTTTTCGGGTGGAGTATTTAATACGCCAAAGAACAAAGGTTCCAAAACTGCATCAAGAAAATCAGCCTGAAGAAGAGATGTCTGATACAGATTCTGTAAGAAGTTCCGATCGTTATTCATCCAGCCTTTTCTTTGCAGAAAACAGAGGAATGTCAGACGACCAAGCATCTTCTTAATGTAGTCTCTTACCCGTTTATCATCGTTATTGAATTGCGAAAAAATTTCAGTGTTTGGTTCATCTTTCTTGACTTCCTCCCACTTATTTTTGACTTTCTCGTATCGTTTTCCGGTGATATACTGAACAAAATCGGCATAGATATCACGGTATTTATCAAAAAACTCATCACTAAGTGCGGCAACAGAAAAAGCCTTTTCAAAGTCTTCATCCCTTCGTGGGCTCTTAGAAAGGACTTCAAATCGCTCTGCTGCTGTACGACCACGATAATCACGTCCAAAAACGTAGGTGTAGCGTTTGGCAGATGTGGAGTCTTTTAATGAATCGCCTTTATGAGCGTAAGAGAATCTCCATTGCTTATCAACGACATCCTCGTAATGGAATACAATCATAAGGTGCTGACGATAATCCATTATGGAACGGATAAGCTGCTGAATATTGACACGAGAACGCTCTATATTCTTAGAATCATCGAGGGTTACATCAAGAAGTGCAATATTATCAGCATTATAGTTCTTTTCCGTAAGGTCTCCGATATATTTGATGTGCCTGATTCCGGCATTTTTAGCTTTTTCCGCATAGTTTTCCCTCCCGGCAAGGTCATCGTTTATATATTCGATTTCATTGCCGAAGATTGGCACAATAACATCCGCTATGAAACGGTCAGTTCCAGGATAATCATTGTTAAATATCTTTTCTAACTTATGCTTAAGTTCCATAGTCAGTTATTGCTTTTAGTTTCAGAATAGAGTACGAGTTTAGCATCTCCTCGTTTTGCCTGAGCGCGGTTAGCTAAATTTGATAGAGCTGCATCAAGGAGCGCATTTATGTCATCATCAGCACCAAAGAGAGAGCCTTGGTAGTTCTCAAATTTCATTACCTGTTTAATGACATAATTATCTTTTGCTCTGACAAGTTTTTCTATTTGCTTCAAAAGTTTTTTTGACTCTTGTGTTACATCGGTGCGTGATCGCAATGATGATAACACGGCAAGTGCATCCGCTGACTTTCTGCTTGCATCGGTAGCTGTGATATAGTGGGCAACATGTTTTTGATAGGCTTTTTTTGCTGTGTCAGCAAGTGCATTATCACATTGTATATCGACAAACTCAGTATCAGGCTCGCATTTCAATCGTTGCATAGTTGCCAATGATGAAATTATATGTGAAGAGGTGTCTTCCTGCGTTTTCTCCACCGCTACTGAAATCAGTTCTTGTGAGTTATCAGTAAATACGAAAATACCATAATTGTTTTCCTCACTCGTTTGTAAAACGCCTCCAAGTCCGTCAGCATCTACGGAGGCGATATAATCATATCGTTCCGATGAAT
>CAQBGY010001077.1 GCA_948759685.1 uncultured Eubacterium sp. | reverse complement strand
TCTTTTTTGACGACGCTATCTAACTGAATAAACCTGAAAAATAAACATAGGAAAAGTTCTATATGGAGAGGTAAACTGTAAGGTGTTGAGTACCATAAAAAGGGAGACGTATGAATTTCTCATGCGCCTCCCGCCGGTTTATCTATTCTTCAAGTCGCTCTACGGTTATTCCGCTTCTATCATTTCCACAGTTCCAGCATCAAGGTCGACCTTATAAGCGCAGGAATCCGTAGTGCAGTACAAGATCTTGTGTTCCGCGTCAAATGAGACTTCCTCCGAAGCAATGTCATACTTGAGGCCAGGAACAACGGTCTTTATTCTGCCGCCAGTCTTATACTCAAGCCAGATGCATTTAAAATTGTAGTGTTCGTCAGACTGGCCAGTATAACGGACAGTATATTCTTCTGTCTCCCATTCACGTTCACCCACCGGCTCCACAACTTCCGCGGTCGCGGCCATCAAATCCACCTTGTACACAACACTATTCTTATTGGTGCAGTACAAGGTATCGTGCTCCTCGTCCAGCAAAAATCGTTCCGGAGTCGCATAATATATTAACTCCGGGACATACACAGTTTCCCGGCCACCGTTTTGATAAATCACCCAGATAGTCCTGAAATCACTACGTATGTCTATACACTGACCGCCAAAAAGGACAATATAGTTTTCGGTCTCCGCGTAATATTCCTCAACATGACGGTATCGTCCCCTAAGCTCTGCCAGGGCCGTAGCTTGATCCCAGCCGTCCGGCATTTTGACAGAGCCCTTCAAGCGGCCCTCCGGCGCGTTTTTGTACAGCCTCAGAAATGTGACCCAGCACTGTTCATAGGTATAATGGGACTTTGGACCAAACTCTGTTTCGGACATTCCTGCCATCACATTCCATGCCGCCATTGTGCTGACCGCCTGCCTGGCCCAGGGGGAAATTTCGTCCTGGTCAGCGAACTGCTCCAAATTCAGCTCTGGAATATCTTCTTCAGGATGATTTGCGTAGGCCAGATAGGTGTTATACAGCATTACGGCGGCTTCCTCACGGGTAATGGGGGCATCGGGGTCAAAGATTCCGTCTCCCCGGCCCTGAACAATCCCATAGGCATAAGCGAAATTCACATCTGGATGGTCTATATCTTTGAAATATGGAATGTATTCCCCATTTTCATCCTGCTTCGTTTGAGTGTATTCATAAAGAGGGGAACTCCACAAAAACAGCTGCATCTGGCAGGAAATAAATTCCCCCGCCTCGCGAGCAAAGTGCAACCGGTCGATGTCATCCTGACTGTTTATATGGTCACAAAAATCCTCATACTTAAGGCCCAGTGCCACCGCTTCCCTCAGTTCCTCTACCGCCCAAGGGGATACCTTGTCCTCCCAGGCGGCTCCGGGAAACACCAGTATCCCGGCTAACAGACCGGCTGCTAGTACAGCGGATATTAGTTTTGTGTATTTTTTCATAATTACCTCCTGATTTTTCTTGCTTTTTAGTAAATTTGTAGGTTCAGTATAACTCCTCTCTGTTTTTTTGTCAATGACAGGAATGACGGACCGGCCCTCCTTTCATTAGCCGCCGTTTTCTTTCGATATTCCTATCCATAATTTAAAACGTACCCCAATAGAAATTGCAACAGGCATAGAAAAACTTTGCTTGAAAGATAAGCCGGGGGCGCATGAATGACTCATGCGCCCCCAAGCTGTTAGATCGTGTCTACACAAGATATCAGGATTATGATAAAATGGAGACATCTTAAAAAGGACCGGTGAGAAAAAGATGGAAGCTTCCTACCACCGACACGACATAAGCGACAACGTATGG
>CAQBGY010001076.1 GCA_948759685.1 uncultured Eubacterium sp. | reverse complement strand
AGAAACTGTATATTTCAAAGATGGATCAAGAGTATACAATTTCTCTTTTACATTTGTTGACGATAAAAAAGCACTTTCCTCATAAGAACGATTATAATCATTGTTTGTACAGGTTCCACTTAAAGTACATTCAAGCCATTGGTTTTCTTTCAATTGAAAACTCCCATATAATTCAACGGTAGGCATAAGAGAAGATTGATTCGTAAGATTTTTAGATTTAGCCGTTTCATTATAGCCTGAATATTTGAAGTGACAACTTTGAATATTATCAGGTATATCATTGTGAATCAAAGATATTTTTGCCCCTAATGTTCGCATTTTATTCCGATTGAGAATATTTAGTTGTGCATACTGTTGATTGGTCTTTATTCTTTCCAAATCTGTAAAAGAATTCTTAGTAAAAGGGTTGTCTGAGAAACAAAATATTTCCAACTTATTATTATCATCATTTTCATATTGCTGCATAGCATGACCCGCAAAAAGAGTATAAGAAGTGTTCCCATGAGCCACTTTCACAGCGGCATTATAATCTCCTTTCAAATACCCGATTGTTTGATCAGCATCAAGAGATACATACCCACCAGTTTGTTGTTCCTTTACTATATAATTGATAGATGCTATATCACCAGCATATTTTCCGGTGGGAGCATCATAATATTCAATTTTCTCTATATTTTTTGGACGAAGATTCTTTACTTCCCGATAATCTGCCTTGCGCCCATTTACGTATAACGTCACGCTTCCTCCCAATGTAGAAACACTTCCCTTCCGACGGTCCACCTCAATATTAGGAATCATTAAATTATAGAGTAAATCATATCCTGTATGAGAATGCTGCATTTGTTGTCTATCGGGAACAATCAAGACTCTGTCTTTTTGACGAATAAAAGATTGTCCTTTTACCACCACTTCATTTAATACAATATTATTATCAGTCAATATAATATCCGGCAACACTTTATCATTTGTTCCATTTACATCAAATGGATAAATTTCAGAAGTATAACCAATAGAACTCACAGCCAATAAATATCTACCTTGCTTTACGTTCACGAACTTATAACAACCCATACTGTCACTAGAAGCGCCTTGAACATAGGTAGAATCTTTCTGCAAGATTCTTATTGTTGCATAAGAAACACCTTGACTAATTGCATTTTTTATCTTTCCCTTGACTATGCTTTGTGTCCGAGCTTCAATAAAGAATAAGCTTATACATAAAGCTACTATAAATCTAAGACTATTCATAGCTAAATTAATCCATAAAGGAGGTCATATCAAAATTCCAATAGCATTTTATCATTTGGTTAATCGGCTTATAAAAAATCTGCATACATTAAAACAGATATATTCAAAACCTTCCCAACCATTTTGAATGATAAAATAATGAACTATCTTAATTTTGATACCCCCTCCTAAAATTCAACATTTACCAATCGTAACTTTCACAAAACATACCTCCACACGTATAGCCAGTGCAGTGACCATACAATGCGATATCATCTGAAGAGCCTATATCTAATAGGCCTCCAGCAGCTAGAGGATCGGTTTCTAAACGATCTTCAAGTTCTTGAAGATTAAATTCGGAAAAAGTTTCATTTAAAGAAACTAATTCATCTTCTCTTAATTTCATAATTAGAAAAATTTTAATTAAACGATTTATTTAGCATTTTTTCAAAAGCTCGATTCACAACTGATTTAAACATTGTCGTAAAATAGGCACATTGTTCTTTCCTTCCAAATAGTGCATGAGCTACACACCCACCACCACAAAAAAGAGCATACTTACAACTTTTGCAAATAGAATTAACAG